>JBATMT010000432.1:0-8905 GCA_049289975.1 Paracoccaceae bacterium
GTCGGGAACAGCTCGATATCGGTGCCGCCCTTCTTCCAGCCATAGACGCGGCGGCCGCGGCGGTCATCGAAGATCGACTCCTTGACCTGCACTTCGATCAGCTTGCGCTTTTCCTCGACCACCACGATCAGGTCGAGCCCTTCGGCCCAGTCGTGAAAGCCCTTCATGTCGAGCGGGAAGGTCTGGCCGACTTTGTAGGTCGTGATGCCAAGCCGTTCGGCCTCGGCGGCGTCGATACCCAGAAGGTCGAATGCGTGGACGAGGTCGAGCCAGTTCTTGCCAGCGGCGACGAAGCCGATCTTGGCGCCGGGTTTACCCCAGACGCGCTTGTCAATGCGGTTGGCGCGGGCAAAGGCTTCGGCGGCGAAGCGTTTGTGGTCGATCATGCGGGCTTCTTGCGTGACCGGCGTGTCGCCAAGGCGAATGTTAAGGCCACCCTCGGGCATCGGGAAATCCGGCGTGACGAAGGACAGGCGAAACGGGTCGCCATCAACGACGGCGGTGGCCTCGACGGTGTCCTTCATGGTCTTGAGTCCAACCCAGACACCGGCAAAGCGCGAGAGCGCCCAGGCGTAAAGGCCGTAGTCGAGGATTTCCTGAACGCCAGCCGGCGAGACCACGGGGATATAGGCATCGACCATCGCCCAGTCGGACTGGTGAAGCACCGTCGAGCTTTCGCCGGTATGATCGTCGCCCATCGCCATGACGACGCCGCCGTGGCGCGAGGAACCTGCCATATTGCCATGCCGCATGACGTCGCCCGAGCGGTCGACGCCCGGACCCTTGCCGTACCAGAGCGCAAAAACGCCATCAAAGCGTCCTTCGCCACGAAGTTCAGCCTGCTGGCTGCCCCAGATAGCGGTGGCGGCAAGGTCTTCGTTCAGGCCGGGCTGAAAGCGAATGTCGTTTTCACCAAGAAGCTTGCCTTCGCGCGCCATCTGCTGATCGACACCGCCAAGCGGCGAACCGCGATAACCGGTGACATAGCCGGCGGTGTTCAGACCGGCGGCGCGGTCGCGGGCCTTTTGCATGAGCATGAGGCGCACCAGCGCCTGTGTGCCGTTCAACAGAACCGGCGATTTGGACAGGTCGAAACGATCTTTGAGGCTGATATCCTGACGGCTCATCCTGTCCTCCCCGACAATCTGCGCGTACTTCATTATAGGTCAAAAATGTTGACCCATAAAGACAATTTGTCCAACCTTCTTCATATTAGTCTTTGGCACCCCACCTCTTTCAAGGTATGACGTCCGCGCGCAGCAGGTTTGCAGATTTGTTATGGAAAAGTGCGACGCTGGCGGCTTGGCCGGACAGGTTTGGAAAGTATGGATTGGGATAAACTCAGAATATTTCACGCGGTTGCGGACGCTGGGTCTTTGACCCACGCTGGCGATGCATTGCATCTTAGCCAGTCGGCGGTAAGCCGCCAGATCCGTGCGTTGGAAGAAAGTCTCGATACCACTCTTTTCCACCGTCATGCGCGGGGACTGATTCTCACCGAACAGGGCGAATTGCTGTTCGAGGCGACCAATTCCATGAACAAGCGTCTGGATGCGGCTGCGGCGCGTATTCGTGACAGCGAAGAGGAAGTGTTCGGCGTTCTCAGGGTGACGACGACGACGGGGTTCGGCACCCTGTGGCTGGCGCCGCGTCTGACGCGGCTGTACGAAAAGTTTCCCGACCTGAAGATCGAACTGATGCTGGAAGAGCGTGTGCTTGACCTGCCGATGCGCGAGGCAGACGTTGCGATCCGCATGAAGGAGCCAAGCCAGGCCGACCTGATCCGACGCCGGCTGATGAACATCAAGATGCGACTGTATGCGACGCCGGAGTATCTGGAGAAACACGGCACGCCCACAAAGCTGTCGCAGATTTCGGACCACCGTCTGATCAGCCAGAACCCGAACACGGCGCAGGTCGCTGCGGGTGCGGCGCTGGTGCAGACGCTTCTGGACCATGACATCCGCTCGACGCTGACGGTGAACAACTATTTCGGTGTCCTGCAGGCGGTGCTGAACCATCTGGGGATCGGCGTGCTGCCCGACTATCTGTCCGACGACTTCCCGCATCTGATCAGAGTGCTGCCCGATATCGAGTCTGGTGAGGTTCCGGTGTTCCTTGCCTACCCCGAAGAACTGCGGCAATCGAAGCGAGTCGGCGCGTTCCGTGACTTCGTGATGGAAGAGATTATCGCCTATCGGAAACGTCAGGCCGAGGAAGGTTTGTACTAGGGTGAAATCCAGCCCGGAGACTCATTTGTAGACGTGCAAATGTGAGGCATGATAGCAACGCATGGCGGCCATGATGCACTCGCAGCAATTCTGCACTTGAACCGCACGTACCCCGGCAATAAATGAGGGATCAGAAGCGGGCAGTCGAGGAAACTCCTTAACGCTTCTACCTCCCTGTTGGACTTGGGCCGAGCTTTTGCTCGGCCTTTTTTTTGGTTTTTCAATATTTTTCTGCATTTGCACGGTCTTTCGCCGCAACTGCAAAACGTTTGCGCAGAAATGAAACGGTGGGTGGCCGGGCTGCGGGCCAGGCAGACCGAATCGCGGCCCCGCACAAAGGGACTGTTGATCAACTGGAAATTGATCTTGTCTGACTTGGCTCAATTTAGGTTTTGGCCCGCCCAACTCGCGTCTAAATTGAAGAGCAGCATGGGATTACGGGTGGGAGCATAGCGCGAACACTTAGGAGGCTGAAATGCGGACATTTGGTAAGTTCCGCGTAGCCAGTGCAATTGTTATTGAATTAGCTCTTCTATTTCCATCAACCGCGACGGCGCTCAATCTTGGTGGCGTTAATGTCGGCGGTGGACTTAACATCGGCGGCGGCGGCATAGGTGCCGGCGTCGGAGCATCAGTCGGCGGCATTTCTGCCGGTGCCGGTGCGACGGTTGGCGGATCAGGCATAGCCGCAGGAGCCGGAGTGACGGCAGGCAGCACGACAGCGGGCGCAGGTGTCACTGTCGGCGGAACCGGCGTCAGCGCCGGGGTCGATGTGGCTACGGGAACTCCGGGAACTTCCCCTCCGGGCACTCCCGGTACGCCCGGTGTGGTAACGCCGGTCAACCTTCCGGTAGCCGGAACAACCTCGCCCACCGTTGCAGGACTGCCGGTCTATCTGATCGGCATGCTGGTCATCTCGTCGGACGGCAAGGCGATCGGCTACATCGAGTCGGTCAAGAACGACAAGACGGGCGGCTTGCTGCTGGGTGTCAAACTGATGGACACGCTGGGAGCCCCGGTTGACCGGGTCGCTATCCACTTTGACAAGACTCCAAAGGGCCAGGATGTGATCCGGCTCGGACAGAGCCTGAACAGGTTCCTGACGGCCCTGTAAACGAAACGGACGACGGCAGGGTATGTCTCGCTTGCCCTGCCGCCGCCCGCCCAGACCTCGGCCCGGATCAGGACGGGCTTGCGCAGCGCTGCTTGCGCTTTTCCAGGAAGAGGACATCCTCGGAACGGTCGGCCAGTGCTATTGCCCGGTCGTAGGCGGCGAGAGCCGCCGGGTCACCCGCCCGCACCAGAAGCTCTGCCTGAGCGGCGTGGAAGGGCTGATAGGTTTCGAGAACGACGGCAAGCCTTTCCAGATCCGCCAGCGCACCGGAAAGCGCCCCGGTTTCCGCCAGGGCTACGGCACGGTTGACCTCGACCACCGGGGTAGGTTCGAGCGCCAGAAGATCATCGTAAAGCGAAAGAATCTGCGACCAGTCGGGCGTTGGCGGCAGCATGTGGCAGACGGCGATGGCGGCCTTTATCTGACAGGGGCCGGGCTGGCCACGCTCTAACGCGTGGTTGAGAACCGTCATTCCTTCGGACAGCATGGCATGGTCCCACAGGTCTCGGTTCTGGTCGGCGGGCGGCACGGTGGCGCCGTCCGCGCCAATGCGGGCGTCACGCCGGGCATGGGTAAGCAGCATGAGCGCAAGGGCACCCTCGACTTCGGGCTCACCGGGGCGCAATTGGTCCAGCATTCGGACAAGATAGATGGCCTCCGAACACAGGTCGCGGCTGCCGGAGCCGCCATCCTGATATCCCGCGTTGAAAATCAGGTAGACGACGGCAAGGACAGCACCAAGGCGCTCGGGCCAGTCTTCGGGGTCTGGAACGCGATAGGGGATGGCGGCAGCGCGGATCTTGGCCTTGGCCCGCGACAGCCGCTGGCCGAGTGTAGGTTCCTGATCAAGGAAGGCGCGCGCGATTTCGGCGGTAGAGAGACCGCAGATGGTGCGCAGCGTCAGTGCGACCGAACTTTTGCGGTCGAGCGCGGGGTGACAGCAGGTGAAAATCAGGCGCAAGCGATCGTCGGCGAACATCTCTGGCTCCTTCGCCTCGTCCTCGGCAAGGATGGCGAGGGCGGCCGCCCCTGCCCCGTCGCGCGACCTCTGCCGGATACGGTCGATGGCCTTGCGGAAAGCGACGCGGATCAACCATGCGTCAGGGCGGGCGGGTATACCCGAGCGCCCCCAGTGCAAAAGTGCCGAGGCTGCCGCATCTTGCAGGGCCTCCTCGGCCAGATCGAGGTCGGAGAGCCGCGCCATCAGTGCGGCCACGATCCGGCCCCGATCAGCCGCCAACGCTTGAGCGAGGGCGGCCTTGACCAAGGGCGGGATCGCTTCTGTCACCCGAAAACCACCACCGGGCGCAGTTCAACCGTGCCGTACTTCGCGCCGGGGATTTGCGCGGCCCATTTGATTGCCTCGTCCAGATCGGCACAGTCCATCAGATAGTAGCCGCCCAGATGCTCCTTGGTTTCGGCAAATGGTCCGTCCATGGTTTCGGTCTTGCCGTCACGGACCCGGACCGATGTCGCAGCGCGGGTCGGGTGCAGAGCGTCGCCGCCCTTCATCAGGCCCGCTTCCTTCAGCCGCTTGGTGAACTGGAAATAGTCGTCGCTCATGGTGGCGTCCATTTTCGGGGTGATCGACGGGTCGGTATAGATAAGGGCCATATATTGCATGATGAGTTCCTGTCAGAAGAGAGCCCGCGCGATGCAGGCGATGAGGATGACGGTGGCGGCGACGCATGTGGCATTGCCCAGCATTCGTAGCGGTAACGACGGGCGCCTTGACGACAGGCTGAACGGATGGGCGAAGCGGCCCAAGACAATCAGGAAGCCAGCCAGATAGAGCGCGCCCGCAGGGGCATGGTTGCTTTCGGCAAGCATCATCAAGATGAGCAGCATCGGCACCCACTCGGTGAAATTTCCGTGCCGCCGGATACGCACCAGCATCTCTGCGTCCTGACCGTCGCCAAGTGAAATTCCGGCGGTGTTCCGGTGACGGACGACAGACACAAAGAGCACGATGAAAAGCGCCGCAAGCGGAAGGGCTACAAGGCTGGTGATTGGGAACATGGGGCCTCCTGTTTCGGTTTCGATAGCACAAGGACGATTGACCTCGGCCGATTTCGACAAAGCTGCGCGAAAATTCTCGCGAAGGTGGCCCCGCCCCTTTCCCTGCGGCAGCGGTTGGCCTATGAGGCGGCCAACTCTGACATCCGGGGATTGCCATGACCGAGCCAGCCATCACGCCCGACCTGATCGCAAGCCACGGGCTGAAGCCTGACGAATACCAGCGCATTCTCGACATCATCGGGCGCGAGCCGACCTTCACCGAACTTGGTATCTTCTCGGCGATGTGGAACGAACATTGCTCGTACAAATCTTCCAAGAAATGGCTCCGCACGCTGCATACGACAGGCCCCCAGGTGATCTGCGGACCGGGCGAAAACGCGGGCGTCGTCGATATCGGCGATGGTCAGGCGGTGATCTTCAAGATGGAGAGCCATAACCACCCTTCCTACATTGAACCACATCAGGGTGCTGCCACCGGCGTGGGCGGTATCTTGCGCGATGTCTTCACCATGGGCGCGCGGCCGATTGCGGCGATGGATGCGCTATCGTTCGGGCTGCCCTCGCACCCCAAGACCGCGCATCTGGTGAAAGGTGTGGTCGAAGGCATTGGCGGCTATGGCAACGCTTTCGGTGTGCCGAACGTCGGCGGCGAGGTCCGCTTCCATGCGGCTTACAATGGCAACTGCCTTGTGAACGCGTTCGCCGCGGGTCTCGCTGATGCCGACAAGATATTCTATTCGGCGGCTAGTGGCGTGGGTATGCCTGTTGTCTATCTGGGTGCCAAGACCGGGCGCGACGGTGTTGGCGGGGCAACGATGGCCTCGGCCGAATTCGACGACACGATCGAGGAAAAGCGCCCGACCGTACAGGTCGGCGACCCCTTCACCGAAAAGCGCCTGCTGGAAGCCTGTCTGGAACTGATGGCATCCGACAGCGTGAGCTCGATTCAGGACATGGGTGCGGCGGGCCTGACCTGCTCGGCGGTAGAAATGGGAGACAAGGGCGGCCTTGGCATCCGCTTGCAGCTTGACCATGTCCCGCAGCGCGAATCCAACATGACCGCCTACGAGATGATGCTTTCAGAAAGCCAGGAGCGGATGCTCATGGTCTTGAAGCCCGAGAAGGAAGCCGTGGCACGGGCCATCTTCGAGAAATGGGATCTCGACTTTGCGATTGTGGGCGAGACGATCACCGAAGATCGCTTCCTGATCGTGCACGGCAACGAAGTGAAAGCTGATCTGCCGCTGTCGAAACTGTCGTCGAGCGCGCCGGAGTATGACCGCCCGTGGGTGCCCACACCGAAAGCCGCGCCGATGGGGCCGGTCCCGGCGATTGGGCCGGTCGAGGCGCTGAAGGCGTTGATAGGTTCGCCCAACCATGCCCACAAGGCGTGGGTATGGGAGCAATATGATACAACGGTGATGGCCGACACGGTGCGCGTGCCGGGTCTTGGCGCGGGCGTGGTGCGTGTACACGGAACGCCGAAGGCACTTGCCTTCACCTCTGACGTGACGCCGCGCTATGTGAAGGCCAACCCCTATGAGGGCGGCAAGCAGGCGGTGGCGGAAGCCTGGCGGAACCTGACCGCTGTGGGCGCCCTGCCCCTGGCCGCGACGGACAACCTCAACTTTGGCAATCCGGAAAAGCCCGAGATCATGGGCCAGTTCGTTGGAGCCATCAAAGGCATCGGCGAAGCCTGCCGGGCGCTCGACTTTCCGATCGTTTCGGGGAACGTGTCGCTTTACAACGAAACCGACGGCACCGGCATCCTGCCGACGCCGACCATTGGTGCCGTGGGGCTGCTGGCCTCGCTCGACGAGTTGATCGCTGGGCTGCCCGGCGAGGGTGACATTGCGGTGCTTATCGGCGAGACGCTGGGACATCTGGGCCAATCGGCGCTGCTCTACGAGGCATTCGGCCGCGAAGACGGCGATGCGCCTGCGGTCGATCTGGCGCTTGAGCGCAAGAATGGCGAATTCCTGCGCGCCAACCGCAAGTTGGTGAAGGCGGCGACCGACCTGTCGGACGGCGGTTTGGCACTGGCCGCCTTTGAGATGGCCGAGGCGGCGGGAGTGGGCGTGACGCTTGAGGCCAGCGACATCGCAACGCTCTTTGGCGAGGATCAAGCGCGTTATCTGGTTGCCTGCTCGGACGCCGACGCAAAGGCTTTGCTGGCTGCGGCAACCAAGGCTGGCGTCAATGCCGCGAAAGTTGGCACCTTTGGCGGCAAGTCTGTGACGTTTGGCGCAGCCTCAGCCGCGATGGCGGACCTGTCGAGGCTCTACCGCACCGCCTTCGAGGCCGCCGTCGCATAAGAAGCCGGGGGCCCATGCGTCCCCCGGACCCCCAGCACGATATTTGTGAACAGGAAATGCGCGATTGCATTTTCTGCTTGAAAATATCCCCGCCGGAGGCAGCCAACATGGCAGCGCGCGCGACCTTGCGGCGGATTGGGCGGCGGCTTACATTCATGACAAGATCACTAGGGAAGGACGCCCCATGCCCATGGAAGCGCAAGACATCGAGAACCTGATCCGGGCCACGTTCCCGAACGCCAAGATCACCATCACCGATCTGGCAGGCGACGGGAACCACTGGTCGGCAGAGGTGATCGACGAAAGCTTCCGCGGGCAGAACCGCGTCCAGCAGCAGCGCGCGGTCTATGCCGCGCTCAAGGGAAAGATGGACGGCGCGCATGGCGAGTTGCACGCGCTCGCGCTGACCACAAAGGCACCGGAGTAACTGGGTGAAGCCACATACAGCGCAATGGCTTATGGATCATGCGCCGTGGCTAGTTCCGATCATTGTCTGTGTGTGGCTTGCGATGTGGATTGGCCGTGCAGCAACAGACGGTCGGGGGCTGTTGAAATTTGGACCAAGATACTGGCGCGTCCGTCGGAAAATGGCGCACCGGGCTGAAAGGAAAACGAGATGACTGAAGCAATCGACCAGATCCGCGATACCGTGACCAAGAATCCTGTGGTTCTGTTCATGAAGGGCACCAAGTCCATGCCGCAGTGTGGCTTTTCCAGCCGCGTGGCCGGAGTGCTGAATTACATGGGCGTCGAGTTCACCGATGTGAATGTGCTTGCCGACCCGGAGATCCGTCAAGGCATCAAGGATTTCTCGGACTGGCCGACGATCCCGCAGCTCTACGTGAAGGGCGAATTCGTTGGTGGCTGCGATATCGTCACCGAGATGACGCTGTCGGGCGAACTGGACCAGTTGTTCGAGTCGAAAGGCGTTTCCTACAACAAGGAAGCTGCCGAAAAGATTCGCGAAGCAAACGCCTGATCGGCCTTTACAGGAATCTGGGGCGGCCTATTTGGCCGCCTCTTTGCATTCCATGTAGAGCGTCACTTCCTCGCTATGTTCGGCGGAGAACCAGCTGAGCGTGCCGGTGTCGCCCTTCGTCCACCAGAAGTAGCCCGAGACATTGCCCATTGCGCCGTAACGGGCACCAGAAGCTGCCTCGGCCTGCGGCAGCGCCGCTTGCCGACCCTCGACCTGAAGCACTGCAACAGAGCCGTCGGCGCTGTTG
>JBATMT010000433.1:0-3287 GCA_049289975.1 Paracoccaceae bacterium
GCTTCGCTCTGGCCGCACGATGTCACGCCTCACCCGCCTGCCGCGTGCCGACTGGGGCAAGGCCGCCGCCCACGCCGGGCTTGGCGTCACCTTCGTCGGCGTCGCCGCGATGACCGCGTGGAGCATCGAGGACATTCGCACCATCAAGATCGGCGACACCTTCCCGGTCGGTCCCTACGAGGTGACACTCACCTCGGTCGATCAGGGCCAAGGCCCGAATTACCTGACGACGATGGCCACCATGCACGTCCGGCAAGACGGCAAGGAAATCGCGGTTCTACATCCCGAAAAACGCATCTATCCGGTTGCCAAGATGCCAACGACCGAGGCCGCCATCCAACAAGGCCTTTTCCGCGACATCTACCTTGTGCTGGGCGACAAGCAAGATGACGGCGGCTGGGCAGTGCGCAGCTACGTCAAACCCTTCGCCAACTGGATCTGGGCAGGTGCATTGCTCATGGCCTTCGGCGGTATGCTCAGCCTGTCGGACCGTCGCCTGCGCGTTGCTGCTGGCGCCCGGCGCACGCCCGTCGCGGCCCCGGCAGAGTGAACCAGATGCGCGCCCTGATCCTCGCCCTTGCCCTCAGCATCGCCAGCCCGGTGCTGGCGGTACTGCCAGATGAAATCCTTCCCGATGCAGCACTTGAATCGCGGGCGCGCGAAATCTCGACGCTGATCCGCTGCCCGGTCTGTCAGGGCGAGAACATCGACGATTCCGGCGCGCCCATCGCCCGCGACCTGCGACTCTTGATCCGCGAACGGCTCAAGGCCGGTGACAGCGACACCCAGGTGGTTGACTACATCGTTGCCCGCTATGGCGAATTCATCTTGTTCCAGCCACGGGCCGCCGGGGCAAACCTGATCCTTTGGGTCGCGGGTCCGGCCATGCTGCTTCTGGGCCTTGGTGCCGCCGCAGTTTACGTCGGCCGCCGCCGCCGCGCCTCCGAACCGACGGCCAGGCCGCTGACCACCGAGGAACAGGCACGGCTGGCGGAACTGCTGAAGCAGTAAGTTCGGCTCATCGCCTGCGAAGGGCCGATTTGAAACAGGTCCAGTGGACCGTTTGCCGGCCCATGCTTGCGCCAGTGGCTCATTGCCCTCGCGGCATTCACAACAACAGGGCAGGTGCGCCCCGGCGACTGAGGCCCCGTACCGCATGTTGCATGGCGGCGCTCTGAACAAGTCGATGGCCTCGCGCCGACCGTGATCCGCAAGTGACGCAATGTTCCGCTTCGCTCGCGCGGCGACGCCCATTAGCATCGACAGCACACAGCCCCGGCGAAAGCGCATCATGTCCCAGTCTCCCGTCCTTTACGATCTCACCTCCGGCATCGCCACCATCACCCTGAACCGGCCCGAGGTAATGAACGCGCTCAACCGCCAGATCCGGCTTGATCTTCTGGCGGCATTGACCCGCGCAACCTCCGAGGCCCGCGTCATCGTCCTGACCGGAACCGGTCGCGCCTTCTGTTCCGGTCAGGACTTGACCGATGCCGAAGACCCGACGGTCATCGACTTCACCGCCACGCTCCGCGACGAATATGAACCGCTCCTGCGCGCCATCTATGATTGCCCGCTGCCGGTCATCTCGGCGGTCAACGGTGCCGCCGCCGGGGCAGGGGCCAACCTTGCCCTTGCCGCTGATGTGGTCATCGCCACCGAAAGCGCCAGCTTCCTGCAAGCCTTCACCCGCATCGGCCTTATCCCCGACGCGGGCGGCACGTTCTGGCTGCCCCGTCAGATCGGTTTCGCCCGCGCCATGGGAGCAATGCTTTTTGCCGACAAGATCAGCGCCCGTCAGGCCGCCGACTGGGGCATGATCTGGGAAGCGGTCCCGGACGACGCTTTCGCCGCTCACTGGCAGGCCCGTGCCGCCGCGCTCGCCCACGGCCCGACCCTCGCTTACGGAGGCGTCAAACGCGCGCTCCGCGCTTCTGCCGCCAGCACGCTTGACGCCCAGCTTGCGCTCGAGGGTGATCTTCAGGCCCAATGCGGCGCAAGCCACGACTTCGCCGAAGGCGTCACTGCCTTCCTGCAAAAGCGCAGCCCGAAGTTTGAGGGCCGATGACCCCCTCCAAGGGTGCGGCAAACTGGCCCGTTCCCTTGGAAAGTCGTGTATATCTGGTTAACAGAAAAACAAAAAATACGCTATTTCAACGGCTTGCAAAAACGTCCAGATCTGGACCTCTGCCCGCAACTGCGTGCTTGACCGGCGCGCTTTCGGGGCAGAGAGTGGACTTCAAGGGCGGATCGGCCCGAAGGCACGCGGGTCGCGGCAGTTTCGCCGAAGCCCCCGTTCGTGCCAGAGGGGAGCGATCACCATGCGTCTCATCACAGTTATGGGGCCGTCGCAATCGGGCAAGACCGAGCTTGTGAAGCAACTCGCGCATCTGGACGGCCATCCGCCAAAGGTGGAGCAGGCCGGACATATCGCGCTCAGCCGCTTCACCTTCCTCGGCGAGCCTTGGTGTGCCATCGATATGGCCGGCGGTCCCGAATATGCGCGCATGATCGGCGGCGCGCTCCTTGCCTCTGACGTCGCCGTCCTCTGCGTCGCGCCCGACCCGAACGAGGCGGTCCTCGCCGCACCCTACCTGCGCGCCATCGAGGCTTCCGGCACGCCCTGCCTGATCTTCATCAACCGCATGGACCTGCCCAAGGGCCGCGTGCGCGACATCGTCTCGGCGCTGCAATCCTACACCAGCCACGCCATCGTCCTGCGCCAGATCCCGATCCGCGAAGGCGGTCAGGTGGTGGGCGCCGTCGACCTGATTTCCGAGCGCGCGTGGAAATACCGCGAGGGCCAGCCCTCCGTCCTCGTCGAGATGCCATCGTCTGAAACCGACCGCGAGATCGAGGCGCGCTCGGCCCTTCTCGAACATATGTCAGAATATGACGATCACCTGCTGGAAGACCTGATCGAGGATCACGAACCCGCCAAGGGCGCGCTCTTTGAAATTGCCCGGCGCGAGACGCAAGAGAGCGTGATCCTGCCCTGCTTCATGGGCGCGGCTTCCCACATGAACGGCGTGACCCGCCTGATGAAGGCACTCCGTCACGAGGCCCCGACCGTCGCCGCGCTGCGCGACCGTGTTGGCGCAGGTCAGGCAGTGGCCGTCGGCTTCCACGCGCAGAACCGCAAGCATCTCGGCAAGTGCACCTTCCTGCGCGCCCTGACCAGCGGTGTTGCCCAAGGCGGTATGCTTGCCGGTGCCGGTGTCGGCGGGCTGTCCGAACTTGGCGGCAAGTCCGGCCACGACAAGCTGGAACCCGGCGATGTCGCCATT
>JBATMT010000434.1:0-2154 GCA_049289975.1 Paracoccaceae bacterium
GTCCCACCCGTGGCCCGGCGCGCGGGCCTCATTCGTCGCCTGGCCCCGTCAGCGGGTGCCGCGGTCAGTCCCCGGTCGGGCGAGAGGTCTGTGCCCGCCTAACCCTTCCGCAAACTGTCCGGCCCAAGCTTGCTTTCCTCGCGCGCGATGGACCAGTCGATCAGCCGCCGCCACAGCTTCTCCACCAACTCGGGGGGCAGCCCGTAGGTCGCGGCATGGCGGCGCACATTGCCCACCACCTCCTCGACCCGTGACCCGATCCGCGCCGGCAGGTCCACCTGCGCCTTGATCTCCGCCGCCCGGTCGATGAACGCCGCACGCTCCGCAAAGAGCCGCACCAGGTCCTCGTCCAGACGGTCGATCCCAGCCCGGATCTCGGCCATCGTCGTGCACTCGCCGGGCTTTTGCATCCGATCTCTCCCCTTCGCAGGCTGCCCCCGAGATAAGGGGGCAGCCGTCAAAGGGCAATGTGACGCGTCAGAACAACCCCTCGACATTGCCCTCGGCATTGAGGCGGATCACCTCGGCCGACGGCACCTTCGGAAGGCCAGGCATCGTCATGATCTCACCGCAGATCACAACGATGAAGCCAGCCCCCGCACTCAGCCGCACTTCCCGCACCGGCACCGAATGCCCGGTCGGCGCGCCGCGCACCGTCGGGTCGGTGGTGAACGAGTACTGGGTCTTGGCTATGCAGATCGGCAGATGGCCATAGCCCGCCGCTTCCCACGCCTTCAACTGGTCGCGGATCGACTTGTCGGCGATCACCGCATCAGCGTGATAGATGCGCTTGGCGATGGTCTCCACCTTCTGGAACAGCGGCATCTCGTCGGGGTAAAGCGGCGCGAAGTTGGCGCTGCCGCCCTCGGCCAGTTCCACAACCTTCTTCGCCAGATCCTCGATCCCCGCAGACCCCTTCGCCCAGTGCTTGCACAAGATCGCTTCCGCGCCCTGCTCGGCCACATAGGCCTTCACCGCTTCGATCTCGGCATCCGTGTCCGAGAAGAAGTGGTTGATCGCCACCACAACAGGAACCCCGAAGCCCTTCACGTTGCCGATGTGGCGGCCAAGGTTCGGGCAGCCCTTCTTGACCGCCTCCACATTCTCCGCACCAAGATCGGCCTTCGCCACCCCGCCATTCATCTTCATGGCCCGCACCGTCGCCACGATCACCGCCGCCGACGGCTTCAGTCCCGCCTTGCGGCACTTGATGTCGAAGAACTTCTCGGCGCCAAGATCCGCCCCGAAGCCCGCTTCCGTCACCACATACTCGCCAAGCTTCAGCGCCGTCTTCGTCGCAATCACAGAGTTGCAGCCATGCGCGATGTTCGCGAACGGGCCGCCATGCACGAATGCAGGGTTGTTCTCCAGCGTCTGCACCAGATTGGGCTGCATCGCATCCTTCAACAGAACCGTCATCGCCCCATCGGCCTTGATGTCGCGGCAATAGATCGGCTTCTTGTCGCGCGTATAGGCCACAACGATGTCGCCAAGCCGCTTTTGCAGGTCTTCCAGATCATTCGACAGGCACAGGATCGCCATCACTTCCGACGCAACCGTGATGTCGAACCCGGTCTGCCGCGGGAAGCCGTTCGACACCCCGCCAAGCGACACCACAATGTCGCGCAGCGCCCGGTCGTTCATGTCCATCACCCGACGCCACACTACCCGGCGCTCGTCGATGCCAAGATCGTTGCCCCAGTAGATATGGTTGTCGATCATCGCCGACAGCAGGTTGTGCGCCGAGGTGATCGCATGAAAGTCGCCCGTGAAGTGAAGGTTCATCTCCTCCATCGGAACCACCTGAGCATAACCGCCTCCGGCAGCCCCGCCCTTCATCCCGAAGTTCGGGCCCAGCGACGCCTCGCGGATGCAGATCACCGCCTTCTTGCCGATCCGGTTCAGTCCATCGCCCAGACCAACCGTCGTCGTCGTCTTGCCCTCGCCAGCAGGCGTCGGGTTGATTGCCGTCACCAGAACCAGCTTGCCGTCCTTGCGACCAGACAATGACCGGATGAACTCCTGGCTCACCTTCGCCTTGTCATGACCATACGGAAGCAAATGATCCGATGGAATCCCAAGCTTCTCCCCAATCTCCATGATCGGGCGCTTCTTCGCTTCTCGCGCTATCTCTATGTCAGTCTTGAAGGACAT
>JBATMT010000435.1:0-2214 GCA_049289975.1 Paracoccaceae bacterium
CGAACATCCCTTGCATTCGCGGGGTCTTGACGCTAAATCGCCGCTCGTGTGCAGCCTTAGCTCAGTTGGTTAGAGCACCAGATTGTGGATCTGGGGGTCCCCCGTTCGAGCCGGGGAGGCTGTACCACCTTCCCCCGCCGGAAACTTAGCTAAGCCCATCAGGGCACGACCGTCGTGAATAGATAAACGACGAAGATCACCACATGCACCAGACCTTGCAACACCGTTGTCCGGCCCGTGCCAAGCGATAGCGTCGCAAGGATCAAAGACAGCGCCAGCAACACCGTACCCTTTGCGTCCAGCCCCAGTTCCAGCCGCCAGCCCGTAAGGGCCGCCACGATCGCGACGGTCGGGATGGTCAGCCCGATCGAGGCCAAGGCGGAACCAAGGGCGAGGTTGAGGCTCGTCTGAAGGCGATTTTGTCGGGCAGCCTTCAATGCTGCGAGGCTTTCTGGCAGCAGAACGATTGCCGCGATGATGATACCGACGACGGCTTTCGGCGCTCCTGCCGCAAGGACCGCCCCTTCGATGACCGGCGACAGGCCCTTGGCCAACAGCACAACAGCGACAAGACACATGATCAGCAGACCGGCACTCGCCAGAGAAGCCTTGCGGGTCGGTCGATGATCGTTGCTCTCGTGATCGCCCTCAATGATGAAGTATTCGCGGTGGCGGACTGTCTGAACCAACAGAAAACCGCCGTACAGCACCAGCGAGACGATAGCCACCAGCATGAGTTGGCTTGTCGAATAGAACGGCCCGGCGACCGAAGTCGTCGTGTTTGGAAGAATCATGGTGATGACGGCAAGTGCCGCAAGCGTAGTCAGGGCAGCGTTCACGCCATACACACCGAAGACCTGCTCCCTGTGACGAGAGCCCCCGACCAGCAGGCACAGCCCGACCATGCCGTTCAGAATGATCATTACCGCGGCAAAGATCGTGTCACGCGCCAGTGTCGTTGCACCGTCCTTGCCTGACAGCATCAAGGATACAATCAAGGCGACTTCGATGACCGTCACCGCTAGCGCAAGTACCAAGGTCCCGAAAGGTTCTCCGACCCGATGGGCTACAACCTCGGCATGGTGAACCGCCGCCAGCACGCTGGCGATCAGTGCTGCCGCCTGAATCGCTGAAACGAAGGGACGTGCGCCGACCGAAACACCTGAGCCAGCAAAACCCGCCCAAACCGCCAGCAAGATAAGCCAGGCCGCAATCGGGCTGACCCATGTCCAGAATGTTATATAATTTCGCATGATTGCAGGACTATGAGGCAGTGGCACGGTCACGACAAGGTCAATGCCTGACAAAAATCGTCGCGGCGGCCGCTCTTTTTCAGTCGAAGGATGAGTGGCGGACCCGGAGCGATTCGAACGCCCGACCCTCAGATTCGTAGTCTGATGCTCTATCCAGCTGAGCTACGGGTCCGTTGCTGCGGCATTTAGCGAGCGTGGCGGGGCAATGCAAGTGACAAAGCACCCCGGCGGGCAATGTTTTGCGCCCGCTTAGGGCGCGATCATCACACGTTGTCGCAGCGCCCCGCTTTTCGCATCCAGGATCAGGATTTCGTCCTTGTCGGTCACAACGGCGATCCAGCCACGCCCCATCGTGACCGCCTCGGCCTTGGCACCATCAGGCAACGAGAAGCTGGCGGGCAGGACAGGGCGCGCTGCCATACTGCCGGGGAAGCGGGTGACAATCAGTCCGATGATGACTATGAGACCAACGATCATCGTACCCGCCAGGGTCGTCACCAAGATTTTCAGAAAGCGCAGATCGGGCGGCAGAGCCGTTTCGTCGGGCGCCGGAGCCTCGTTCATGTCGGACATCGCGCGCCCTCTCTTGTCAGTCACCATCGGGGAAAATCCCCCCGATCGGCTTGATAAGGCCTTGGCGCGTTTTGTGCCAGAAGATGCTTCCCTGTCGCGGTCGCGCCTGATGAAGCTCCTGGCCGAAGGCGCTATCAGCCGGAATGGAACCCCTGTTTCTGACGCGAAGGCCAAGGTTGTCGAGGGCGAGGTCTATGAAATCGCTGTCGGGCCAGCGGAGGATGTCGACACTCTGGCCGAAAACATCCCCCTGACCGTCATCTGGGAAGACGACGATCTGATTGTCATCGACAAGCCTGCTGGCATGGTGGTGCATCCTGCTCCGGGGTCCTATTCCGGAACCTTGGTGAATGCGCTGCTCCATCACTGCGGGGACACGCTTTCGGGG
>JBATMT010000436.1:0-18316 GCA_049289975.1 Paracoccaceae bacterium
GCAAGAGCCGCCACCGCAATGTTCAAGTCAGTTCCCGAGGATGGTCGGGAGCCGCAGGCCGCAATCCTTCGCGTGCTGTATCGCTTTTTCGTAGCCTGCATCGGCATGACGATAGACACCGGATGCCGGGTCATTCCACAGGACACGCTCGAGGCGTTTGGCGGCCTCGGGGGTTCCGTCTGCACAGATGACCACGCCCGAATGCTGAGAGAAGCCCATGCCGACGCCGCCGCCGTGGTGGAGCGAAACCCACGTGGCGCCTGAGGCGGTATTGACGAGAGCGTTCAGCAGCGGCCAGTCCGAAACGGCATCCGATCCATCCAGCATGGATTCAGTTTCGCGATTCGGCGACGCAACCGACCCGGAGTCGAGGTGATCTCGGCCTATGACGACCGGAGCTTTCAGTTCTCCCGATGCGACCATTTCGTTGAACATCAGCCCTGCGCGGTGGCGGTCTCCGAGACCGATCCAGCAGATGCGAGCTGGCAGGCCTTGGAAAGCGATACGCTCACGCGCCATGTCGAGCCAGCGATGAAGGTGCTCGTTTTCAGGGAACAGTTTCTTCATGGCCGCGTCGGTCTTGTAGATATCTTCCGGGTCACCGGACAGTGCGCACCAGCGGAACGGGCCGATGCCCTTGCAGAACAACGGGCGGATGTAGGCCGGGACGAAGCCGGGGAAGGCAAAGGCGTTTTCGAGACCTTCGTCCTTGGCGACCTGACGGATGTTGTTGCCATAATCGAGAGTCGGAACCCCGGCGTTCCAGAAGTCGACCATTGCCGCAACATGGATTTTCATCGAAGCGCGCGCGGCTTTCTCGACTGCCTTCGGGTCTGTCTCCTGCTTGGCGCGCCATTCGGCGACAGACCAGCCCTGTGGCAGATAGCCATGGATCGGGTCATGGGCCGAAGTCTGGTCGGTGACGATGTCGGGGCGATGTCCGCCCGCTTTCATGCGGCGCACCAGTTCCGGGAATACATCGGCGGCGTTGCCGATGAGCGCCACCGACTTGGCCTCGCCTGCTTTGGTCCAAGCATCGATCATTGCCAGCGCTTCATCGAGCGAATGGGTCTTTGCGTCACAGTAGCGCGTGCGGATGCGGAAGTCGGCGCGTGTTTCGTCGCACTCGACGGCGAGACAGCAGGCTCCGGCCATGACGGCTGCAAGCGGTTGTGCGCCACCCATGCCACCAAGACCGCCAGTCAGGATCCATTTGCCTTTGAGGCTTCCGCCATAGTGCTGGCGGCCCGCTTCGGCGAACGTCTCATAGGTACCTTGCACGATGCCTTGGGTGCCGATGTAGATCCATGACCCTGCGGTCATCTGGCCGTACATCATCAGGCCTTTCTTATCGAGTTCGTTGAAGTGGTCCCACGTCGCCCAATGCGGTACAAGGTTCGAGTTTGCGATCAGGACGCGCGGCGCGTCGACATGGGTCTTGACCACGGCAACCGGGCGGCCTGATTGCACGATCAGCGTTTCGTCGGCTTCGAGATCCTTGAGGGTGGCTACGATGCGGTCGAAGTCCTCCCATGTACGGGCGGCGCGGCCAATGCCGCCATAGACGACGAGTTCATGTGGGTTTTCGGCTACATCGGGGTGCAGGTTGTTCATCAGCATCCGAAGCGGAGCCTCTGTCAGCCAGCTTTTGGCATTCAGTTTGGTGCCGGTCGGCGGGTAGATGTCGCGGATATTGTGACGTGGGTTTGGTGTCTGCGCGGTCATGGATTACCTCTTTTGAGCGAGAGTGGGGGCAAGATCGGTCAGGCGGGTCAGCATGCGCGCAAGGATCGGGCGCAGGCTGGCGGTTTTTGAAGGGTCTAGCGCGAATGGAGGCGTCTCGGTGGCCAAGTGGCTCGACTGGGCGAGTTCCATCTGGATGGCGTGGAAGCCTTCTGCAGGGCGACCATAGTGGCGCGTAGTCCAGCCACCCTTGAAACGCCCGTTGAGGATGTTGGAGTGGCCAGACTGCGCCGCTTCGCCGGCAACGGCAGCCTCGATAGCGGCATCACAGGTGGCACCGTTGTTGGTGCCGGTATTGAAGTCAGGCAGCGTGCCTTCGAAGAGCCACGGGATGATCGATCGGATCGAGTGGCAATCGTACAGGATCGCAACGCCGTGTTTGGCGCGCACCCGTTCCATTTCCGCAGCCAGAGCGGAGTGGTAGGGCGCATGGCAGGTGGCAAGCCGATGAGCTATATCATCAGCGGTCGGTTCCTGACCCTGTTGCCAGATCGGCGTCCCGTCGAAGGTGGTGGTTGGGACAAGCTCGGTGGTCGACGCGCCCGGGTATAGGCTTTGGCCAGACGGATCGCGATTGGCGTCGATCACATACCGATGGAATGTGGCCTGAACGACAGTCAAACCGGGGATCAGGTCGCGATAGAGATCCTCGATGTGCCAGTCGGTGTCGCGCAGAACCTTACCTTCGTCATTCAGGCGACTGGCGATTTCGGCAGGTACTTGGGTGCCGACATGCGGCATCCCGAGCACGATTGGGCCATCGCCACGTGTGACATGGAAAGGCACGCTCATGCCGAGAGACCGGGCAGGATGCCTTCGCCTGCCGCGATCGCAAGACTGTCGTCGGCGATCAACTCGCCAGCTATGGCCATGTCATTGGCCATGTAGCGATCTTCGGCCAAGGGGGCGATGCGGGCACGAATGGCGTCCTTGACGGCACGCAGTCTTGGCGAGGTGACATGTGGCGCGCGGAATTCGACACCTTGTGCGCCCATCATCGCTTCGACGCCAAGTATCCAGAACAGGTTCTGGGTCATCGGCAGCAGGCGCCTCGCACCGTGGCAGGCCATCGAGACATGGTCTTCCTGATTGGCGGAAGTAGGCGTTGAGTCAATCGACGCCGGATGCGCCATCTGCTTGTTTTCGCTCATCAAGGCGGCAGTCGTGACTTCTGCGATCATCATGCCGGAGTTCAGGCCGGGCTTGGGCGTCAGGAAGCCGGGAAGGCCATAGCTGAGGGCCGGATCGACCAGCAGCGCCACGCGGCGCTGAGCGATTGCGCCGATTTCGGCAACCGCCAGCGCGATCATGTCAGCGGCAAGTGCCACGGGTTCGGCATGGAAGTTGCCGCCCGAGACTACATCACCGTTCGAGAGGACAAGCGGGTTGTCGGTGGCGGCGTTGGCTTCGATCTCGAGGGTACGGGCAGCTTGGCGCAATACATCCAGACAAGCGCCGTCGACTTGCGGTTGGCAGCGCAGACAGTAGGGGTCTTGAACTCGTTCGTCATTTTCGGCATGGGCGGCGCGGATGCCGGAGTCTGCCATCAGTGCGCGGAGGGCGGAAGCCACTTCGATTTGGCCGGCATGGCCGCGCAGCGTGTGAATCTCGTCAGCGAAGGGAGCAGTTGACCCCATTGCCGCGTCGGTGGACAGGGCTCCAGTGACAATTGCCGCGCGCAGGGCGCGCTTAGCCCGGAACAGCCCGGCAAGCGCCAGTGCGGTTGATACCTGCGTGCCGTTGATCAGCGCGAGACCCTCTTTCGCTTCAAGCGCAATCGGCTCGAGACCGACCGAGCGCAGGGCGTCGGCTCCGGGAAAGCGTTTGCCGCCCACCGTTGCTTCGCCGTGACCAAGCATGATCGAGGTCATGTGCGCGAGTGGCGCGAGGTCGCCTGAGGCGCCGACCGAACCTTTTTCCGGGATGACGGGCATGACGCCTTTTGCGAGCATCGCTTCAATCAGGTCGACAAGCTTGCGGCGGACACCAGACGCGCCACGGCCGAGCGACAGAAGCTTGAGCGACATGATGAGGCGCACAACGTTTTCGGACAGCGGGTCGCCGACGCCGCAGCAATGCGACAAGATCAGGTTGCGTTGGAGTGCCGCCACGTCGGCGCGGTCGATCTTGATCGAGGCGAGTTTGCCGAAGCCGGTATTGACGCCATAGACGGCTTCGTTGCCAGCCGCGACTTCGGCAATGCGCGCAGCGGCACGCTCGATACCTGCGTTGGCCGAAGCGTCCAGCTTGATGGCGGTTCCGCTCCAGTAGATCTGCTCCAGATCGGCCAGAGTGACTTTGCCGGGGGTGAGGGTGCGTGTCATGTCAGACCTTCTGTCCTTTGAAATAACGGGTATGGAGCGGGTTGAAGCCGATCGGGTTGACGAGTTCGGCAGGCGTTTGGGCATTCCAGATAGCGAGGTCGGCGCTTGCGCCGGGAGTGAGCGTACCGGTTTCGACTTGTAGGCCGAGCGCCTTGGCGGCTGCGCCGGTTGCACCGCGCAGGCATTCTCCGACGGTCAGCCCGAAAAGCACTGCCCCCATGTTCATTGCCATCAGCAGCGATGTCATCGGTGAGGTGCCGGGGTTGGCATCAGTCGAAATCGCGATCTCACACCCTGCTGCACGGAGAGCCGCCACGGAGGGCAACCGGGTTTCCCGGAGCATATAGAAAGCGCCAGGGAGAAGGACTGCCACTGTCCCTGCCTTTGCCATCAGTTCGGCGTCGTCGGCCGTCATGTATTCGAGATGATCGGCGGACAGGCCGCCATGCCGTGCCGTCAATGCTGCGCCGCCTTGCCAGGAGAGCTGCTCGGCATGAAGTTTAATCGGAAGCGAAAGGTCGTGCGCCCTGGTGAACAGGCGTTCTATTTCGGCGGGCGTAAAGGCCAGGTGCTCGCAAAATCCGTCCACGGCGTCGACCAGACCTTCCGCGTGGGCTTCTTCCAGACCAGCCAGAACGACGCGTTCGATATAGGCCGTTCGGTCGTCCTTGAATTCTGGTGGCAGGGCATGGGCTGCGAGCCATGTGGTCTTGACGCGCACCGGGCGAATACGTTCCAGAGCCTTGGCGGCACGCAGCATTTTGAGTTCGGCTTCGACCGACAATCCGTATCCCGATTTGATCTCGATAGTGCCGACACCCTCGGAAAGCAGCCGATCGAGGCGCGGCAGGCTCTGTGCCACAAGCTCTTCAACGGTCGCATCGCGGGTCGCACGCATGGTCGAAACTATTCCGCCTCCAGCGGCTGCGATCTCGGCATAGGAGGCACCCTCAAGACGCATCTGGAACTCAACGGCACGGTTGCCGCCATAGACCAGGTGAGTATGGCAATCGATCAGGGCGGGAGTGACCAGACGCCCGCCACAATCGATGACTTCCGCACCATCGGGCCGAGCTACCTTGGAGCCGACCGCCCTGATTCGGCCGTTTGAGATGAGGATCTCGCCTTCCGTAGGGACCGAGACGGCGTTTTCACCACTGAAAATCTTTGCATTCGTCCATAGTTGGCCGGATTCTTGCGTCGATGCCATGACTTCGCCCTTTCCCTGTCCTGCTATTAAGTATATACATAACGACAGATCAAATAAAGCCCCCTCAACACATCTTGGCGGAAGCAAGCAGGAGAAAAGATGGCACAGACGGTCTTTGCATCCGAGGCATTATTGTCGGAAGGCTGGGCTCGCAATGTCCGCGTGTCCCTTGGCGATGATGGCCTGATAAGTGATGCCGCAACAGGGGTTGCCGCCGCGAACGGCGACAAAGTGGTTTCGGCACTTATCTCCGGAATTCCCAATCTGCACAGCCATGCGTTTCAGCGCGGAATGGCGGGACTTAGCGAGAAACGCGGCGCGACGGCAGACAGTTTCTGGACTTGGCGCGACGTGATGTACCGGTTCGCGCTGGGGCTGTCCCCCGAAGAGGCGCAGGCCGTGGCGGAGATGGCGTATGTCGAGATGCTCGAGACCGGCTTCACCAGAGTGGGCGAGTTTCACTATCTGCACCATGACCGCAATGGTCAGCCCTATGCCGATCCTGCGGAAATGTCATTGCGGATGATAGCGGCGGCGGAAGTCACGGGTATCAACCTGACGCACCTTCCAGTTTTCTACGCCCATTCCGACTTTGGCGGCAAGGCACCGAACGACGGTCAGCGGCGGTTTATCCACTCGCTCGATGGTTATGCTCGGCTGATGGAACGGCTCGGCAAAGCAATCACCCGACCGCTGGATCGTCTGGGGATAGCGCCGCACAGCCTTCGTGCAGTGACTGGCGACGAACTGGCAGCGCTGATTGCCACAAATCCGACGGGGCCGGTGCATATCCATATCTCTGAACAAGTGCGCGAAGTGAATGACAGCGTAGCCTTTTCGGGCAAGCGTCCGGTGGAGTGGCTGTTGTCTCATCTGCCGGTCGATGAACGCTGGTGCCTGATTCACGCAACGCATTTGACCGAGGCCGAGCGCTCTGGGATTGCACGGTCTGGCGCTGTGGCGGGGCTTTGTCCGATTACCGAGGCCAATCTTGGAGACGGGCTTTTCCCGGCCGGGCCGTTCATGGCCGAGGGTGGCATTATCGGGTTGGGTAGCGACAGCAACGTTGAAATCACCGCAGCGGGTGAAATCAGGCTTCTGGAATATGGTCAGCGCCTGACCCAGCGGCTTAGAAACGTGCTTTCTGGCGGCGAGGGTTCAACAGGCGGAGCGTTGTACCGGGCCTGTGTTGCAGGTGGTGCGCAGGCCCTTGCCGCACCCGGCCACGAGATCGTTGCCGGTGCCCCAGCCGATCTGATCGGTCTGGCCGACCCCGTTGGCTTGCCGGCGGGTGGCGACCAGACGCTTGATCGCTGGGTCTTTGGCAGGGATGTTGCCGTGTCAGAAGTCTGGGCTGCAGGTCAGCATCTTGTGTCGGGTGGCCGCCACAAGGACCGCGAGAGAATCGAGGCGGGCTTTTCCAAGGCGATGAGGCGCGTTCTGGCGGAATAGCCCTACGAACCCGTCGCGGCATGAGGAGAAAACTGAGCGACAAGCTGATGCTTGTCGCCGGGATAAATCAGACGGGCGAACGTGATCGGTCTGCCCTCCAATTCTGTCAGGCGTCCGATTTCCAGACAGGCGGTGCCGGGTTTCAAAGCCAGAACCCGTGCCTCGGTCGTCGTCGCGCTGATGGCGCGTATCGTGTGTTCGGCTGCGCTCCAAGGTACCTGCCGCAAAAGCCATGAACCGGCAGATTCACCTTCGAAATCGGTTGTCTCGGCAGCGGGAACCGCATCGAGATTGATCAGGCGGGCCTCGTGGCAGAAAGGTGATTTGTCAGCGTAGTGAACCGAGTCCAGCGCAAGGATGCGGACTGGATGTTCAAGATGCAGCGACAGCATGTCAGCCGGGGTTGCCCGCCGCACCTCGCGGGCAAGGATTGTCAGAGAATAGGCGCGGCCGGTGTCGCGGATTTCTTCGCCGATATTGGCAATTTCCATGACAGCCGATTGCACACGTGGCGCAGTGACGAAAGTCCCGAGTTTGCGGCGCCTTTCAAGGTAGCCCTCGCGCGTCAGCTGGGTCAGCACCTTGTTCACGGTCATGCGCGACACGCCGTATTCGGTGGCCATGTCGGTCTCGAACGGGATGCGGTAGCCGGGCGGCCAGGTGCCACGGACGATATTGTCGCGCACGTCGGCGAGGATGCGGTCATGCAACGTGGCGGGGCGGTCGTCGTTCATTGGGTCTTGGGCTTTGGGGTTTCGCACGCATCTAGCACCAACCTGCCTGTCCTGTCATCCGAAGCGACGAGAAGCAGCCTCATGCCAGAACATGCGCGGCTATGATGTTGCGTTGAATCTCGGAGGAGCCTTCGTAGATCCGCATGATGCGGACATCGCGTGTGTAGCGTTCGAGGGACATGTCGCGGGTAAAGCCATAGCCGCCGTGGATCTGCAAGGCTCCGTCGGTAACGCGGTGTGCCATTTCGGAGCATATGAGTTTGGCCTGCGAAGCCGCCAGGCTGAAACGCGGGCCGCCGTGATGCGCTGCCTCGCGCTGGCGGGCAGCGTCTTGTGCGACAAGCAGCGCGGACTGGAAATCGAGCGTCATGTCTGCGAGTTGCCAGCGGATACCTTGGCGATTTGCGAGCGGCTCGCCACCGATCACGCGGTCTTTCGCATAGGCGACAGCGGCTTTGAGCGCCGCCTCGGCGATGCCAAGGCACATGGCGGCGACTTCGATGCGGCCGTTGTCCAGCACTTTCATCGCGGTCTTGAAGCCTTGGCCCTCGGCACCCAAAAGTGCGTCGGCGGAGAGGTGACAATCGAGCGATAGAGTAAAAACGTGGCCTCCCCTAAGGCCCATCGTGCGTTCGGGTTTGCCTGCTGCGAAGCCGGGCGTGTCGGTCGGAACGATGAATGCGGAGATGCCGCGATGGCCTGCTTCAGGTTTTGTCACCGCATAGACGATGACGAAATCTGCTTCACCGCCGTTTGAAATGAAGCACTTGGAGCCAGTCAGGTGCCAACCGTCCCCATCCCGTCGGGCGCGGGTTTTCATGTCGGCTGGGTCGGAACCGGCGGTGGGTTCGGTCAGACCGAAAGCGCCCAAAATCTCGCCCGCGGCGGCGCGGGGCAGCCATTTGGCACGCTGTTCGGCAGTTCCGCCGAGCAGGATTGAATCGGTCGCCAGATAGTGAGCGGTGAGGGCCGATACGGTGGAACCGCAGGCGCCAGCTACAATCTGAACCGCCCGGAGGAGGGCCGGGGCCGAGATACCGGGGCCACCATCTTCTTCGGGGAGGTTTGCGCCAAGAAGGCCAAGCTCGGCGAGTCCTTGGAGTTGGGGTCGCACAAAGCTGGCGGTTTCGTCGGTTTCCGCTGCTTTAGGGGTGAGTTCATCTGCGGCGTAGCGCTCGAGCATCGACGCAAATGCCCGTTCCTCTTCAGAAAGCATGTACCACGGGTCAGTCATGGTTCACTCCGTCAGGGCGCCGCATGCACGCAGGGCGGCAATTTCGGCTTGGGTAAGGTTGAGGCTGTTGATCAGGATGCTTTCGGCGTCTGCGCCCAGATCGGGAGCGGATGCCGCACTGAGGGGCTTTGCCCCATCGAAACGGACTGGTTGGCCGACGACGGGAACCGCACCGAGTTTTGAATGCGGCAGACTGGCGATGAGGTTGCGGTCACGAACCTGATCGCTGTTGGCAGAGGCGGCGAAGCTGCGTATTGGTGCGCAGGGAATACCGGTGGCGGTGAGAACTGCGACGGCACTGTCAGCTGACATGGAGGCAAGCCAGAGTTCGATCAGCGCCTTGAGGGCGGGTTCATTTTCCGTGCGCGCGCTGTCGGTGGCAAATCTGGGATCGGCAGGCAGATCGGGGTGCCCGATCAGGTTCGCGAACGCGGCAAAGTGTTTTTCGTTGAGGACGCAGATCGCGACGAGGCCGTCGTGAGCCTGATAGCAGCCGAATGGCGTGGATAGCGGATGGCGGTTACCGACGCGGGCGGGCTCACGGGCAGCAAAAAGATACTGGGCATGCGCGGTCGGCAGGAGCGAGAAGAGGGCATCGTGCATGGAGACATCGAGTGTGGCGCCTTCTCCGGTCGTTGCGCGGCGGAACAGCGCTGCAAGGATCGCCCAACTGGCGAAGAGGCCGCCCATGAGGTCGCCATAGCTTTCGCCAACTTTCAGGGGCGCACCGCCTTGTTCTCCGTTCACGGACATGAGGCCGGAAAGTGCCTGAACGACAAGGTCGTAGGCAGGCTGACCAGTCCAGGGGCCGGTTTGGCCGAAGCCGGAGATCGAGGCATAGATCATGTCGGGGCGGCTGGCACGAAGGGTGGCGGCATCTAGGCCGAGTTTGGTGGCGACGCCGGGGCGGAAATTCTCGACGGCCACGTCGCAGGTTGCGGCGAGGTCTTGGGCGAGGCGCTGGCCCTCGGGCAAGCGCAGGTCGATCGCGATGGACTGCTTGCCCCGGTTCGTCAGTTGGAACAGCGCGCTTTCACCGTCGCGGAACGGGCCGATGTGGCGGTACTCGTCGCCGGTCGGTGGCTCCAGCTTGATGACCTCGGCTCCGAGATCGGCGAGCAGGGCTGTCGCATAAGGCCCCGCGAGGACGCGGGTCATGTCGAAGATGCGGATGCCTGAGAGCGGTGGCGTGGTCATGCGCATGCCTTACATCGGGGAAGTAAGACAGATGTACAGGATTTGCCTATTTATGTCTATACATAAAATCAGGGGCTAGTGCGGATCCAGTTGGACGAGCAACGCGGAGAGTGCTGGTGATGCGGTGAGATTTGCATGATTGAACAAAGCCACAGCGCCGGTTGGCAAGTTCACTTCGTTGACTGTTGCGCCATCGGAAAGGGTCAGGAGAGCGTATTGACGACCGGGTACACCGGGCAAAACACGGGCGGCGGTCACATGTTCGACCGAGCCAGTTAGCCGCTCACCGTTGAAGATCAGGTTAAAGTCGCGAATCGGACCGTCGATCATGCGGCTGGAAACGGGCAAATCGCCGGAGAAGGGCAGCGGCCGCAGCGGCAGAGCGTCGAGCCTGCCATGTGGCGTATCGAGCCAGAGGCCTGCACCATCAATTACCGTCAGGATGCGGCTGAGGCCGGTGAATGCTGAAAACGGGCCATCCGATGCGACTTCGGCGATGGAAAGCCGCCAGAGCAGGCTGCCAGCCGCATCTTCGCGGGCGATCTCGTGCGTGATACCGCCTCCATTTTTCCACGGCTGGGTTTGGAAGTCGGCGGGCAGTATGATGCGCATGGGGATAATCCGGTCTGAGGCGTCAGCCACGCATTAACATCGGTTTGGCCGATTTCCAACGGATGTGGAGGCGTTTTGGCCCGTGCCAATGGGCAGCCAATGTCAGGCGGTCAGTGGCTTGGTGGCGGCGATCAGGTCTGCAAGACGGGTAGCCGAGGCAGAGAGCGGGTTTTCGGAGTAGCGCACAAGAACGATGGGCTCGCCTTCGCCAGCATCGGTGACGGGCCGGGTGACGAGCGGGCGACCGTCATAACTTTGGTCGGGCGCCGGGCGGGTATAGCTTAGGCCGACGCCGAGGCCGTTGGCGGCAAAGCTGCGCATGGTTTCGAGGGAGGCGGCGCGGTGAGCAATGCGGGGGGTGAGGCCAACTCGGGTGAAGAGTGCGCGCATGTGGCCAAGGCTCAGGCCCTGATCGGCGAGGATCAACGGCTCGGTTGCCAGATCGGCGAGACGCAGGGCCTTCTTCCGCGCCAGAGGATGATCGGGGGAGAGGACGGCGTGGGGCGACAGCCGGGCGATTTCGGTGCGGATGAACCGCTGGTCGAGGCCGAGATCATAGGTGATCGCAAGATCGACGCGACCTCGGGCCAGATCGTCGGAAAGGCTCTCGAAGCCGCCAACGCTGGCTGTGACGGTGATGTCGGGAGCTTCGGTGCCCAGATGGGCGAGAAGCGGCGCGAGGACGAGAGCGGCCAGATCCTCGAAACAGCCGAGCGTTACCGGGGCGGGGCGCAGGTCGGCTCCTTCGGTCAGGCGGGTAAGGTCGGCGAGAATGCGTTCGGCACCTTCAAGGAAGCTGCGGCCAAAGGAGGTGGGGCGCATCGGGCCGCCGGGGCGGCGCAAGAAGAGCGGCTGGCCGAGATGGGCTTCGAGTTGCGACAGGGCAACCGACAGCGCCGGTTGGGAAACGTGCAGCAATTCGGCCGCCAGTGACACGTTCTCAGTGCGGGCGACGGCGGTGGCATACTCGAGCTGGCGAAGCGTAATGGATAGCATTTCGTTATCCGGTGCATTTGCATTTATTATTGGAACTTATGGTGAAGCATCGGCATCTTTCCTGCAAGCGACGACAGGAGGACAGGATGGCCGCGCCAGTGATTACCGACGAGATGATCGAAACCTACCAGCGGGATGGTATGGTTCTTATCAAGGGACTGTGGGCTGATTGGGTCGATGTGCTGCGTGCAGGCATCGAGCGCAACATGACCGAGCCGGGGCCTTACGCGGCCGAAAACCTCAAGCCGGGCGAGGGCGGGCGGTTCTTTGACGACTATTGCAACTGGACTCGCATCCCGGAATTCGAACAGGTGATCCGCAAGTCGGCGGCGGGCGAGGTTGCGGCCAAGCTGATGGGGTCCGAGCGGGTTCAGATGTTCCATGACCACGTGCTGGTCAAGGAGCCGGGCACTTCCAAGCCGACACCGTGGCATCAGGATGGGCCATACTACTTCGTCGAGGGGAGCCAGACGGTCAGCTTCTGGTCACCGCTTGATCCGGTGAAGGAGGCTTCGCTGCGCTGCGTTGCCGGATCGCATCGGTGGGAGAAGGAAGTGCTGCCGACGCGCTGGATGAGCGAGACGAACTTCTATCCCAACCCCGAGAAATACATGCCGGTGCCGGACCCGGACGCGGAAGGCATGGACATCCGCGAGTGGCAGATGGAGCCGGGCGACGCGGTGGCGTTCAACTACAAGACGCTGCATGGTGCGCGGGGCAACAATGCCGGAACTCGGCGGCGGGCCTTCTCGCTGCGACTGGTGGGGGATGACGCGCTTTATGTGGAGCGTCCGGGCCGCACATCGCCGCCCTATCCGGGCCACGACATGCAGCCGGGCCAGCGCCTGCGCGCTGACTGGTTCCCCTATCTGAAGGGGTCGGAAGCAGGTGCAGCCGTCGCGGCAGAGTAGTCGCGGTGCCCTTGCCAATCACAAGAGCTGTCCATATCGGGCAGCTCTTCTTCTTTTGTCCGCTCGCGGACAAAAATGAATATCCATCAAAAACAGATAGTTGCGTTTTTTCGTTAGGCAGATTTTAACCCTTGCCCGCGGTTCAGCCGCCGGTGATCTGGTGGCGCAGGGGGTCGGCCGGATAGACGCCCAGCAGGGACATGTAGGACGTGAAGTAGTCCAACTCCTCGAGCGCGCGCTTGACGTTGGCGTCGTCGGGGTGGCCTTCGATGTCGGCATAGAACTGGGTGGCCGAGAAGATGCCGTCAACCATGTAGCTTTCGAGCTTGGTCATGTTGACGCCGTTCGTGGCGAAGCCGCCCATTGCCTTGTAGAGCGCGGCGGGAATGTTGCGGACGCGGAAGACGAAGCTGGTCATCATGCCATCCTTGCCGCGCCGCTTGAGGTCAGGCTCACGCGACATGACGAGGAAGCGGGTGGTGTTGTTCGCCTTGTCCTCGATGTGGCGGGCGATGACGTCGAGACCGTAGATTTCGCCCGCGAGTTCCGAGGCAAGCGCCGCGAGTTTCGGATCGCCAGCCTGAGCGACATGGCGGGCGGAACCGGCGGTGTCGGCTCCGGTGATCGGGCGCAGGTTGTTTTGACGCAGGAAGCTGCGGCACTGGCCCAGAAGGACCGTGTGGCTCATCGCGGCTTCAACGTCCTGAAGTTTTGTGCCGGGCACCACAAGCAGGTTGATGTGCACGCGGACAAACGCTTCGTCGATGATATGCAGGCCGCTTTCGGGGAGCAGATGGTGAATGTCGGCGACGCGGCCGTAGGTCGAATTTTCGACGGGAAGCATCGCCAGATCGGTGTCGCCACGGCGGCAAAGCTCGATCGCATCTTCAAAAGTAGCGCAGGGAACTGCTTCCATATCCGGGCGCGCCTGGCGGCAAGCCTGGTGCGAATAGGCCCCCAACTCTCCCTGAAAAGCGATGCGTCCGGTCATTTGGGCAGTCTCCGCAAAGGCTTCAGCCCAAAAAGGGCGTTTCGTCGCGCTAACTATACCTTGATCCCCGGCGGGGGAAGCGGATACATACGCCGCAAACCTATGCCATAACCGGGGCGCGACATGTTCGACACGATGACTGTTACCAAGGCTGGCGGCGCGCTTTGCGGCGCGTTCCTGATCTTTCTCTTGGGCAAATGGGCGGCAGAAACGCTCTACAACACCGAACCTTCGTCGCATGGCGGCGAGGAAGTCGCGCAAGCCTATAGCGTCGACACCGGTGCAGCCGAGGCTGGAGCCGGTGAAGCCGCAGAGGCCGGTCCGGACTTCGCAACGGTTTTCGCGGCGGCTGATGTTGCGGCTGGCGAGAAAGTCTTCACCAAGTGCAAATCTTGCCACAAGATTGACGGCACCAATGCAACTGGCCCGCACCTCAATGGCGTTGTGGGTCGTGCGGTCGCTTCTATCGCCGACTTCACCTATTCCGACGGCATGAAGGCGCATGGCGGCAACTGGGACCCGGAAGCGCTGGAAACCTTCCTGACCAACCCCAAGGGTGTGGTCGCGGGCACCAAGATGACCTTTGCTGGTCTGCCGAAGGTGGAAGACCGCGCAAATGTGATCAAGTATCTGGAATCGCTCGGCGGCTGATCTGCTGAAAGTTTCCAAGTCAAAAGGCCGCCCCAACGGGCGGTCTTTTCATTTTCCACGGACCGTTCACACATTCGCAACTTGATGGTGTACGGCCTTGCGTTCTAGCTTCGCTTCGACCCGGTGTGCCTGTGTTACGCCGGATGCCAATTGGAGAATGAGAAGAATGGTCCGATCCGTGCGTCACACTCCCGAATTGTCGATGCTGCGCCCGATGATGGCGGGGCTTTTGATTGCGGCGCTGTCGGGAGGGATGGCGCTGGCCGAGGGCGATACGATCGTGTCGAACAGCATCACGACATTCGGCGATCCGGCCAAGTACGGGCCGGACTTCCAGCATTTCGACTATGTGAACCCGGATGCGCCGAAGGGCGGCGAGATGTCGATGTCGACGTTCGGGACGTTCGATTCGTTCAACCCCTACACCCAGAAGGGCGATGCAGCGGCTCTGTCGAGCATCGGCTATGAGAACATGATGGAAGGGTCGGCAGACGAGGTCGGCTCGCTCTATTGCCTGATCTGTTCAACGATCGAATATCCGAAGGACAAGTCGTGGGTGATCTTCAACATGCGTCCCGAGGCGAAATTTTCGGATGGTTCGCCGTTGACGGCGGATGACGTGCTGTTCACCTACAACCTGTTCCTGAAAGATGCGCTGCCGTCGTTCAGCACGGTGCTGGCCCAGTTCGTCGAGAAGGTCGAAGTGCTGGACCCGCACAAGGTCAAGTACACGTTCAAGGCCGACAGCCCGCTGCGTGACCGTGTGCAGATGGCGGGTGGCATGCTGGTCGTGTCGAAGGCGTGGTACGAAAAGACCGGCGCAAAGCTGGACGAGACGCGGATGGATCCGGGCGTCGGGTCGGGGCCGTATATGCTTGACCATTTCGATGTAAACCAGCGCATCGTCTACAAGCGCAACCCGGATTACTGGGGCAAGGACCTGCCGATCAACAAGGGCCGCTACAACTTCGACACGATCCGCGTCGAGTATTTTGGCGAGCCGACGGCGGCGTTCGAGGGGTTCAAGTCGGGTGCCTATGCGTTCCGTAACGAGAATTCGTCGAAGAACTGGGCGACGGGATATGACTTTCAGGCCATCACCAAAGGGTGGGCGAAGAAGGAGATGATCGCCAACGGCGATATGCCGAACGGGCAGACGTTTGTTTTCAACCTGCGGCGCGACAAGTTCAAGGACATCCGCGTGCGCGAGGCAATCTCGCTGCTGTTCAATTTCGAGTGGTCGAACAAGACGCTGTTCTACGGGCTTTATGCTCGGATCAATTCTTTCTGGGAGAACAGTGATCTGGCGGCGACGGGTCTGCCTTCACCCGAGGAGATGGCGCTTCTTGAACCGCTGAAGGACAAGCTGCCGGCGGGTGTTCTTGATCAGGAGCCGGTGACGGCCCCGGTGTCGAGTGACAACCAGCTGGACCGCAGCAATGTGCGCAAGGCATCGAAGCTTCTGGACGATGCCGGCTGGGTCGCGGGTAGCGACGGGATGCGGCGCAACGACAAGGGCGAGACGCTGAAGCTTGAGTTCCTGTCGGCCGATCCGGCGTTTGACCGGGTGGTGAATCCGTTCATCGAGAATCTGCGCAAGGTAGGGGTGGATGCGAGTTTGTCGCGGGTCGACGATTCCCAATATACCGACAGGACGCGGTCATTCGATTTCGACATGATCACCGACAACCTGCCAACGGGGTTTGAGCCGGGTGCTGGCCTGCGGCAATATTTCGGGTCCGAGGGTCTGAAGGACGTGTTCAACTCGATGGGGCTGAACGATCCGGCGGTGGATGCGCTGATCACCAATGTGCTGAATGCGCAGAACCGTGATGATTTGAAGGTGTCGGTCCGTGCGCTGGACAGGGTGCTGCGGGCGATCCGGTTCTGGGTGCCACAATGGTACAAGAACGTTCACACCGTGGCCTACTACGACATGTACGAACACCCGGCGAACATGCCGCCGTTTAGCCTCGGCAACCTTGATTTCTGGTGGTACAACGCCGAGAAGGCCGACAAGCTGAAGGCGGCGGGGGCATTCAAATAAGGCATCGGAAAACGGTGCGGCGAGCCTGAGGCTCGGGGCAGAAAGGGGCGGGGCGGAACCGAAATGGGCGCCTATATCCTGCGCAGGATCTTACTGACGATTCCGACGTTGCTCGGGATCATGCTGATCAATTTTGCACTGACCGAATTCATGCCGGGCGGACCGATCGAGAGTGTGATCGCGAAAGTACAGGGTGAAGGCGATGTGCTGAAGTCAGTCACCGGATCTTCTGGTGATGCAGGCATCGACAGTGCCGGTGGCGAGGACAGCAAATATATTGGCGCACGCGGCCTGCCGCCGGAGTTTCTGGCGAAACTGGAAGTGCAGATGGGGTTTTCCCGGATCGTTTGCGATCCCGGCGTGACCGAAGCTAAACCCACCTCCACCACTCCGGGTTGCCGAAAAGAAAAGATTCCCGAAGCGGAACGCTTCCTGATCATGATGAAAAAGTACCTGACCTTCGACTTCGGAGAGAGCTATTTCCGGTCGATCTCGGTTATCGACCTTGTGATGGAAAAGCTGCCGGTTTCGATTTCGCTCGGCCTCTGGTCGACGCTGGTGGCGTATCTGATCTCGATCCCGCTGGGCATCCGCAAGGCCGTGAAGAACGGGACGCCCTTCGATACATGGACGAGCGGGGCAATCATCATCGGCTATGCCATCCCCGGTTTTCTGTTCGCGATCCTGCTGATCGTTTTGTTTGCGGGCGGAAGCTACTGGAAGTTATTCCCGCTGCGGGGGCTGACGTCGGACAATTGGTCGGAGCTATCAATGTTCGGGAAGGTCGCGGACTATTTCTGGCACATCACCTTGCCCACCGTCGCGGCAACGATCTCGAGTTTTGCGACGCTGACGTTGCTGACCAAGAACAGCTTTCTGGATGAGATCAACAAGCAGTATGTGATGACGGCCCGCGCCAAGGGATTGAGCGAGCGGAAGGTGCTTTATGGCCACGTGTTCCGCAACGCGATGCTGATCGTGATTGCCGGATTCCCCGGACTGCTGGTGTCGGTCCTGTTTGGCGGAGGCTTGCTGCTGGAAGTGATCTTCTCGCTCGATGGGCTGGGGCGCATGGGATATGAGGCCGCTTTGCAGCGAGACTATCCGGTGGTGTTTGGCACGCTGTACACATTCGGGCTGATTGGGCTGTTCATCGGCATCATTTCGGATCTGACCTATGTGCTGGTCGATCCGCGTATCGACTTCGAGAAACGGGCCGGATGATGAAGCTTTCGCCGCTTAACCAGCGCCGCTGGCGCAACTTCAAGGCCAACCGCCGGGCGGTCTGGTCGCTGGGGATCTTCCTTGTGCTGTTCGGCTTGTCGCTGTTTGCCGAGTTTCTGGCGAATGACCGTCCGATCATCGTGCGCTACAAGGGCGAAACCTATTTTCCGATCTATCGGTTCTATCCCGAGACGGCGTTCGGTGGGGATTTCAAGACCGAGGCGGTCTATACCGACGAGGGCCTGCAATGCCTGATCAAGACAGGCGGCATTCCCGATTGCTGGGACGATCCTGCGGGCGTCGAGAAGGAAGCCGCGAGCGGCAGCTATCAGGGTGAGGCAGTAGAGGCGGGCTGGATGCTCTGGCCCCCAATTCCTTATCGTTACAACACAATCAACAATGTGGGGGCGGCCCCTTCTGCGCCCGATGCCAATCATTGGCTGGGCACGGACGACACCGCCCGCGACGTTCTGGCACGGGTGATCTACGGGTTCCGCCTGTCGATTGTTTATGCGCTGATCGTTTCGGCGGGTGCGAGTGTTCTGGGGATCGCCGCTGGCGCGGTGCAAGGGTACTTCGGCGGCAAGGTCGATCTGAGCTTTCAGCGGTTCATCGAAATCTGGAACGGAACGCCGACACTTTATGTGATCATCATTCTGTTCGCGATCTTGGGTCGGAGTTTCTGGCTGCTGGTCGGCATTTCGATCCTGTTTGGCTGGCCTGCACTTGTGGGTGTTGTCAGGGCCGAGTTTCTGAGGGCGCGGAATTTCGAGTATGTGCGGGCGGCGCGCGCGCTGGGTGTGAGTGACCGGGTGATCATGTTCCGCCATATCCTGCCGAACGCGATGGTTGCGACGCTGACCATGCTGCCGTTCATCGTGACGGGCGCGATCGGGACGTTGGCTTCGCTGGATTTCCTTGGCTTTGGCCTGCCGTCCAGCCTGCCCTCGCTTGGCGAGTTGACACAGCAAGCCAAGCAGAACCTGCAAG
>JBATMT010000437.1:0-2929 GCA_049289975.1 Paracoccaceae bacterium
AATGTCAGCTTGTCGGGGGTCATCAGTGTGCCGGCGACCCGGTTCACGTCGGCAAGCGTGACCGCCTCGATCTTGGCGTTACGGTGGCTGACGTAGTCGATGGGCAGGCCCTCCATCTGCATGCCGACAAGGATCGACGCGATATTGTCGTTGCCGTCGAACCGCAGCGGATAGGACCCGGTCATGTAGGTTTTTGCCGCATCCAGTTCGGCCTCGGTCACGCCGGTCTTGGCAACACCGGACCAAACGTCACGTATGACCTTGATCGCCTCGGCGGCCTTGCGATTGTCAGAGGCGAGGCCACCCTGCCACGTCTGGGCATGGTCCATCGACATCAGGCTTGAGGAAACACCATAGGTCAGGCCGCGTTTCTCGCGGACCTCATTCATCAGCCGCGCGGTAAAGCCGCTGCCGCCGATGATCTGGTTCAGCACGAACGTCGAGTAATAGTCGGGATCGGTCAGTTTCAGGCCCTTCTGGCCGAAGATGATCACTGATTGCGGAGTCTCGAACGGCACAACGGTGATGCCGCCATTGAGGTTCAGTGTCGCGTCGCCGGGTTGCGGAGCGCCCTTGGCGGGCAAATCACCCAGCAGGCGGTCCATCAGCGCACCCAACTGTTCGGGCGTTATGTCGCCCACCGCCGAAACATAAAGCTGATCCTTGGCCATGCTGGCCGCTTTGGCTGCGACGACATCGTCTCGGGTCAGAGCCTTGACCGACTCCATGGTGCCAAGGTCAGACGTGCCATAAGGGTGATCGCCGAAAGCGATGTGGTTGTAAGTCTCGGACGCAATGTCTTGCGGATCGGTCGCGTGTGACTGGATGATAGACAGGATCTGTCCGCGCACCCGGTCGACGGCGGATTGTTCAAAACGCGGCTCCACAAGGGCTTTGCGCAGCAGATCAACCGCCTGATCGCGGTTTTCCGTCAGGAACTGGGCCGAGATAGAGACTGAATCGGCGTCAGCGTCGAAAGAGTATTTGGCCGCAAGACTTTCACGTGCTTCGGCAAAACCTTGCGCGTCAAGGTCGGCGGCCCCCTCTTCCAGAAGGCCCGCCATCAGCATCACCGCCCCGCGCTTGCCCGGCGCGTCAACCGACGTGCCGCCGCGGAAGCGAAGTTCCAACGCGGTGAAGGGGATGCCGTGCTCTTCGACCAGCCAAGCCTTCAGGCCGCCGGGCGAGGTCACTTCCTGTATCTTCACTTCAGCGCTGAGGGGGCCTGCGAACAGGAGGCAGATCAACCCGGCAAAAATCGCACGCATCATTCGGTCACCCCATCGGCGTCGGTCTTCATCGCCCAACCGGTTACGGCATGGCGGCGGTCAAGCACCTCGCGGGCGACCTGCATCACATCATCTTCTGTCACGGCCTGAAGCGTGTCCGGCCAAGCCTCGACATCGGCGACGGTCAGGCCAGAGGTCAAAGCCGAGCCATAGACGTGGGCGAGATCGCCGACGCTGTCTTTCTTGTAGATCAGTGAGGCCTTGAGCTGGGTTTTCAGACGTGTGAACTGGGCCGGGTCGACGCCTTTTTCAAGGAACGTCGCGATGACCTTGTCCATCGCCTTTTCGGCGTCGTTCAGTTTCACGCCCGGCGCCGGGGCGACATAGACCGAGAAGGTCGTCGGATCGAGCGAGGTGCCGTCATAGCTGGCGCCGGTTGCGATGGCGATCTTCTGGTCGAACACCAGCGCACGCGACAGCAGCGAGGTCTGGCTGTTGCCGCCCAGCAGGGCTGACAGGAAAGTCAGGGCGGCGGCCTTCTTCTGGTCACCAGGATTGCGCTCGGGTGCGAGATAGCTGCGGGTGACATAGGGCTGCGAAATGTTCGGATCGGTGAACTGCAACCGGCGTTCGGCCAGTTGCGGCGGCTCGACCGGGCGGACCCGATCGACGATACCGTCGCTGGGCTTGAGCGGGCCATAGTAGGTTTCGGCGAGCTTCTCGACCTCTTTGGGGTCCACGTCGCCCGCAACAATCAGGGTGGCGTTGTTCGGGGCATAATAGTGCTGGTACCAGTCGAGCGCGTCCTGACGGGTCAGTTGCTCCATCTCCGAACGCCAGCCGATGGTGGGTGTACCGTAGGGGTGGTTCAGGTATTGCGCCGCGTCGAGTTGTTCGCTGAACAGGGCTTCGGGCTGGCTGTCGATGCGCTGGCTGCGTTCTTCGAGAATCACATCGCGTTCGGTGGTCACGTCGCTGTCGGACAGGACGAGGTTGCGCATCCGGTCGGCTTCCATCTTCATCACCAGATCAAGCCGGTCGGCCGCGAGGCGCTGGAAGTAGGCGGTCTGATCTTCGGTGGTGAAGGCGTTGTCATAGCCGCCGTTCGCCTCGACGAGCTTGGAGAACTGGCCGTCGGGCACATCCTTGGTGCCCTTGAACATCAGATGCTCGAGAAAGTGGGCGATGCCGGACTTGCCGCGCTTTTCGTCGGCGGCACCGGCGCGGTACCAGACCATGTGGGTCACGACGGGGGCGCGATGATCTTCGATCACGATGCCCTGCATGCCGTTCTGAAGGGTGAAGGTGGTCACCTCATCAGCCGAGGCGACAGAGGCGGCCATAGCAACAACGGCCAGACCAATAAGGCTGCGCAACATTCGTCCTCCCGACAACGGCTGGGTCCTGTTTATCCGCAAAAGCCGCTTCATCAAGGCACAAGACTGTGCTGAATCAGCACTTTGGCGTTACTTGGCGGCTTCTTCCGGGGGAACGCCGGGCGTGGCTGCACCGGCGTTGCGCCAGCGCTGAAGCTCGACATACTGATCGAGCGACATCGGTGCGTAGGCCTTGTAGTAGACGTTGATGTTGAAGATCCGCTCGAGCAGGCGGCCGTCGTTCTTGCGGCGGTACTCGAGATCTTCGGCGGCGAGCGTCTGGCGGATGCCAGCGGCAGTGCCAAAACGCGCGGCATAGGACAC
>JBATMT010000438.1:0-5558 GCA_049289975.1 Paracoccaceae bacterium
CTTGTAGACGGACTCGCCCAGCTTGTTTTGTGCGTTCATCGCGTAGTCGACCACGCTTGCGACCTCGGTATCGGTGCGTTCCGGCAAAGCGGTCGGCGCGATCTGCTGATACTGCGCCTTGTTCGCCTCGATCCGCTGCTTGTCGGTCTCTATCGACTCGCGCGCAGTCACGGCACTGAAATCCTGCTCGTCGGAAAGGCCAAGCGCACCGGTCGCGGCAGGGGCCGCGTTCGGATCAACCGTGGTTGTTTGTGCGGCAACGACCGGCGCCGCAGCCGGATCGACAGTCGGAAGCACGGCGGGCGCGGTGGCGGCCGGATCAGTATAGGCAACAACCGGCGCTGTCGGATCCACCACCGCGGTCATCGGCATGGGTGCCGCAGGCTCGCCCGGAGCCGTCGGCGTCCCGAACAGCGCGCTGTTGATCTCGGACGAGGGGATTGCCTGGTTCGATTGCGCAGGCGGCATGGCCGATTGCGGCTGGAGCGAGCCATAGGGTGTTGCCCCGGCCCCGAACGACGGGTCATAGCCCGCCTCTTCACGAAGCGCGGGGGGCGTGCAGGCAGCGAGCAATGCCAAGGCGGCAACGGACAGGAGCGGACGCATCAGATAACCTTTGAATCGGGTTGTTGCGCCGCCCTTACCACCATTTCTCGGGCTTGGAAACAAAGCCGGCGGCGCGCTCCAGCACATAGGCATGATTCAGGAGATCTCCCTCCTCCCAAGGCCGCCCGATCAGTTGCAGGCCCAAGGGCAGGCCCTGATGGTCAAGCCCGGTCGGCACCGCGATACCGGGCAGACCTGCGAGGTTCACCGTCACGGTGAAAACGTCGTTGAGGTACATGGCGACCGGATCGGCATCTGCCATCTCGCCCAGCCCGAAGGCGGCAGAAGGCGTGGCGGGCGTCAGGATCGCGTCGATCCCGGCCGCGAACACCTGCTCAAAGTCGCGCTTGATCAGCGCGCGCACCTTGCGGGCGCGGTTGTAGTAGGCGTCGTAAAAGCCCGCCGACAGGACATAAGTCCCGATCATCACCCGGCGCTGCACTTCCGGACCAAAGCCCTCGGCACGGGTCTTTTCGTACATGTCGTTGATGCCGTCGCCCTGCGCGAGCCGTGCGCGATGGCCATAGCGCACCCCGTCATAGCGCGCGAGGTTCGACGACGCCTCGGCAGGCGCCACCACGTAGTAGGCAGGCAGCGCATATTTCGTATGCGGCAGAGTGATGTCGACGATCTCGGCACCGGCGTCCTTGAGCATCGCCGCGCCGTCGTTCCACAGCGTCTCGATTTCTGCAGGCATGCCGTCCATCCGGTATTCCCTGGGAATGCCGATCTTCTTGCCACGAATGTCGCCGGTCAGCGCGGCTTCGAAGTCTGGCACCGCGATGTCGGCGCTGGTCGAATCCTTTGGGTCATGCCCCGCCATTGCGCCCAGCATGATTGCGCTGTCGCGGACTGTCTTGGTCATCGGCCCCGCCTGGTCGAGCGAGGAGGCAAATGCCACGATCCCCCAGCGTGAACAGCGCCCGTAGGTCGGCTTGATGCCCACGATCCCGGTGAATGCCGCTGGCTGGCGGATCGAGCCGCCAGTGTCTGTCCCGGTCGCCGCAAGGCACAGGTCCGCCGCAACGGCGGACGCACAACCACCCGACGATCCGCCCGGTGTCAGCGCCGTTTCCTCGTTGCCGCGTCGCCACGGACTGACTGCATTGCCATAGCACGAGGTCTCGTTAGACGAGCCCATGGCGAATTCGTCCATGTTCAGCTTGCCAAGCATCACCGTGCCGGCATCGATCAACTTCTGGCTGACGGTCGATTCATACTCGGGCTTGAAGCCCTCAAGTATGCGGCTTGCCGCCTGCGAGAGCACGCCCTTGGTGCAGAACAGGTCCTTGATGCCGACCGGAATTCCAAGAAGCGCGGGCGCATCGCCCCCGGCGCGCCGCGCATCGGCAGCCCTGGCCCGCTCCATCGCGAGGTCTGGCGTCTTGTGGACGAATGCATTCAGCGCACCCGCCGCGTCGATGGCCGCAAGGCACGCCTCGGTCAGCGCGACCGACGTGGTATCGCCCTTGGTAAGCGCGTCCCGCGCCTCGGCGATGGTCAGTTTGTTCAGATCGCTCATTCGACCACCTTCGGAACTGCAAAGAACCCTTCCCGCGCGTCCGGCGCGTTCTTCAGGATCTGCGCCTGAATATTGCCGTCAGTCACCACATCCTGCCGCCGCTTCAGCCGCATCGGTGTGACCGAGGTCATCGGCTCGATCCCGTCGACATCCACCTCGTTAAGCTGCTCCATGAAGGCCAGAACTGCCGACAGCTCACCCGCGAGCTTCGGCAGATATTCTTCCTTCACAGCAATCCGCGCCAGATGCGCAACCTTGCGCGCGGTATCCTTGTCGATCGACATGGGCGTCTCCGTCCTCAGGTCAGGCTGGTTTTTCCAGCCGTTTAGCGCCCCATGACCCTCAGGACAAGGGTGCGTACCAACAGGGCAGCAGCAACCAGCACCGAGGTCGAAACCAGCCCGACAAGGATCGCCGTAACCAGATCGCCCTTGCCCGCCACCCCCGTCAGCGGGATCAGGACCGAGATGAAGCCAATCCCCGCCACGAGCGGCTTCCATGTTCCGGTATCAGCCTGTGTGCGCAGCATCGTCACCACAAGCGCGATCACGATCCCGATGCGAAATGGGTCCATCAGTTGCGCCAAGAACAAATCTGTCAGCCCCATGCCCTGCTCCTTTGAACCGCCTGCGCCGACAAGACAGGATCAACCCGCGCCGGGCAAGTGCCACCAGCGCAAATTCCAGGCTACCCGGAGCCTGACGCGCCTTTTCCACGTTCGAACTCGACCGACACGTTCAAAGCCCATATCCTGAAGCAATAACAGCCGGGGATCACCGCCCCGCATATTCATTCTGGGGAGACTTCCATGCTTATCACCTGGCTTGGCCATTCCGGCTTTCGCATCGAAATCGAGAAGGCCGTGCTGTTGGTCGACCCGTGGCTCGACGGCAACCCGGTGTTTCCCGAAGACCGGCGCGACGAAGCGATCCAAGGCGCGACTCATATTCTTCTGACGCACGGCCACGGCGACCATACCGGCTCGGCGCTGTCGATCTCGAAAAAGCTCGGGATTCCGATCGTGGGAACGTACGACATCATCTCGTTCTGGACCGAACAGAACGAGGTCGAGGGCATCGGCTTCAACAAGGGCGGCACCGTGGACCTCAACGGCGCGAAGGTGACGCTGGTGAACGCCAGCCACTCGTCTTCCATCGCCGGGACCGAAGGACCGGTCTATGCCGGGCACGAGGCGGGTTTCATGATCGCGGGCGAAGGCCACACGATTTATGTCTCGGGCGATACTGACATCATGGCCGATATGGACTGGATGGGCGATTTCCATAACCCTGACATCGGCATCCTGAGTTGTGGTGGACATTTCACCATGGACATGAAGCGTGCAGCCTATGCCGCCCGCCGCTATTTCCGATTCAAGACGGTGATCCCCTGCCACTACCGTACATTCCCGATCCTCGAGCAAACGGCTCAGGCGCTGGCGGCGGGCCTGCCCGGCGTCGACGTGATCGAGCCTGAAGTAATGAAGGGAATCAGTCTCTGAGATTTGTGGCGCGGGCGGGCGCAGGCTCAGGATCTCCCGCCCGTTTCACAGCTTTTCGGCCGTCCGAGGCCCATCGGCAGCGCCCTCACGGGGCATAAAGTGAAACAATGGCGGTGGAGCAACCGGCTCTGTTTCCGGCCTTGTCGAGTTCCTACAAGTGCTTGATTAAAGACACAGTTTTTTCACCATTTTTACCTACCCGTCAGCCGCATAGAAGACATTCATTCGAGGCTGATATGACTTTCAAGCGTACCCTTGCCGCAGCGACCTTATCGATCCTGGCCCTTGTCACAGGGGGCGAAGCGGCGACCGTCAACGCGACAGGCAATGTCACCAACAATGTGATCTTTGGTTCAGGCGTGACCAACGGCTCGTTCACCGGCGTGACGGTTGGCGGCCTTGAGCTCGCTCTGCGTGCCAAGTTGCGCTACGACGGCACCAGCGCCTGTGGCAGCGTCGGCTGTGCGCAAAACATCTACAACTACGATGGCATGAGCACCTATACATTCGACTCGTCGCTGTCGCATACCCCGGCCAATCGCTCGCTCTTCAACTTCGAATGGGCAATCAACTCGAACGCTAACGGCACTGGCGGCGGACTTAACAGCTACACCTATCGGATCGACATCGACACGGACCCGACCTGGCAAACCGCAAGCTCGGTCAGCTACAACCCGATGTCGCTGTTCTCGACAGGCTATTACCTTGGCACCAACGCCAGTCCACAAGGTGGCGCGACCTTCCGTGCCGGCGGAACCGGCAACCTCGGTGCGTTCAACATTGCCCAGAACTCGGTCAACATGGGGTTCTTGGCCGGAACCCGCTACACCAGCGGCGCCTACCGGATCACCCTGTCGGCCTTTTCGGGCAGCACCAATGTCGCCTCGACTTCGATCCATGTGATCGTCGATGCGCCTGCGCCCATCCCTCTGCCCGCTGGTCTGCCGCTCCTTGGCGGCGCTCTCGCTGGCATGACGGCACTCAAACGCCGCAAGTCCCGCGCGCTCCGCGCTGCGTGATCTGCGAAAAACTCTCTTGATCGCAAGACCTTGCCGGACGTGGCCCTAAGCCACGCCCGGTCAAGGACCTTGTCATCGCAGGTCCCAGTAGTTCGGGGCGCGCGATTCACGATGCAGGCCTATGTCCCTGCGAACATGGTCAGAAATGTCGTGCGGCAACTGAACTTTCTGCCGCCGCTTCTGTACCAGAACCGCTGCGATGGTTCGCACCATCTGCCAGGCCCCATGCCGGTCCATCAGCCGCTCTACGACCACGTCTAACCGGCTTTCCTCAAGATGCAATTGTGCATTCATGGTGTCACGTATACCGGCACGCCAAAGGCCCCCGGCTCCTCTTCGAGATGATTATGACTGGACCCCAAGTCAGGCGTGCAAAGACACGACAGGCCAGGATCCGGCTACGTTAGGGGTGGAGTTGGGAAATCCGGACGGGGTCCGGGACGGTCGACATTAAGCGGTCAGTCCGCCAAAGGCCGAGGTGCCAGCGCAATAGGCCGGACGGATAAGGCGATACGCGATGTTCAACATGTGTCGCCTCCCGAGGCTGAAGTTGCGGTGCGCGCTTCTTATACCGATTCTGGCTGCGACGAAATGTCTCTTTTCCGCCACGGCAAGGTTTGGCCACCCGTGTGGCGCGCAGGACACAATGGACGTTGGCGGGTCAGCGAAGGCTGCTCCTTGCCCCTCGCGCCCCGCGCTAGCGGCGCCCCGTGAAGAACGACCGCAGTATTTCCGCCGCCGCCTCTGCGCCGATGCCATCATAGACCTCGGGGGCGTGATGACACTGAGCCTGCTGAAATACCCGCGCGCCGTGGGCGACGCCGCCGGACTTCTGGTCCTGCGCCCCATAGTAAAGCCTTCGCAAACGCGCGAACGAGATTGCAGCCGCACACATCGGGCAGGGTTCGAG
>JBATMT010000439.1:0-4356 GCA_049289975.1 Paracoccaceae bacterium
GCGCCCGCCGCTGCCAGAGGAAGTGAAGCGGCTCGGCACGGGGCAGACGCTGATTTCCTTCTTCTATCCTGCTCAGAACAAAGAACTTCTGGAACAGGCCAAGGATACCGGCGCGACGGTGATCGCGATGGACATGGTGCCGCGCATCAGCCGCGCGCAGAAGATGGACGCGCTTTCGTCGATGGCCAACATCGCAGGCTATCGCGCCGTGATCGAGGCGGGCAACAACTTCGGGCGCTTCTTCACCGGGCAGGTGACGGCGGCGGGCAAGGTGCCTCCTGCCAAGGTGCTGGTGATCGGAGCGGGCGTCGCCGGTCTTGCGGCGATCGGGACGGCAACCTCGCTTGGAGCTATCGTCTACGCGTTCGACGTCCGGCCGGAAGTGGCCGAACAGATCGAATCGATGGGCGCCAGCTTCGTGTACCTTGAGTTCGAGGCGTCACAGGATGGTGCGGCGACGGGTGGCTATGCTGCCCCGTCGAGCCCGGAGTTCCGCGAAAAGCAACTGGCCAAGTTCCGCGAGCTTGCGCCCGACATGGACATTGTCATCACCACGGCGCTGATCCCCGGACGCGACGCGCCGAAGCTGTGGCTGGCAGATATGGTTGCCGCGATGAAGCCCGGCTCGGTCGTCATTGACCTTGCTGCCGAGCGTGGCGGCAACTGCGATCTGACGGTCATGGACCAGAAGGTCGTCAGCCCGAACGGCGTGACCGTCGTCGGCTATACCGACTTCCCGAGCCGCATGGCCTCGCAGGCATCAACGCTTTATTCGACGAACATCCGCCACATGATGACGGACCTGACGCCGAAGAAAGATGGCGTGATCTTCCAGAACATGGAGGATGACGTGATCCGTGGCGCGACCGTGGCCAATGCGGGCGCGATCACTTTCCCGCCGCCGCCGCCAAAGGTTGCGGCGATTGCGGTGGCCAAGCCCAAGGAAAAACCCAAGGAACTGACGCCCGAAGAAAGACGGGCGCAGGAAACGGCGGCCTTCAAGGCGCAGACCCGCAGTCAGGTGACTTTGCTGGCCGTCGGTGGCGCACTGATCTTGCTGGCGGGTCTTTATGCGCCCGCAAGCTTCATGAGCCACTTCATCGTGTTCGTGCTGTCGTGCTTCGTCGGTTTCCAGGTGATCTGGAACGTCTCTCACAGCCTGCACACACCTTTGATGGCGGTCACGAACGCGATTTCGTCGATCATCATCCTTGGTGCGCTGATGCAGATCGGGTCGGGTAGCTGGCTCGTCGTCATTCTGGCGGCGTTGGCGGTCTTCATGGCCGGGATCAACATCTTCGGTGGCTTCATGGTCACCCGGCGCATGCTCGCCATGTTCCAGAAATCGTAAGGCGAGGGGCGCAAGATGGAATACGGATTTACCACGGCCGCCTATGTCGTTGCGGCGGTATTGTTCATCCAGTCGCTTGGCGGCCTTTCGGGGCAGGAGAGCGCGAAACGTGCGGTCTGGTACGGGATTGTCGGCATGGCGCTGGCTGTTGCCGCCACGATCTACGGCCCCGGTTCGGGCAACTGGCTGATCTCGGTTGTGATGATCGCGATTGGCGGCGCCATCGGCTGGGTTGTCGCACAGCGCGTCCAGATGACCGAGATGCCACAACTGGTGGCGGCCATGCACTCGCTCGTCGGTCTGGCGGCGGTGTTCATCGGCTACAACACCCACATCGAGGCTGTCCGCGTTGCCGGGCTGGATGAGGCGGCGCGTGCCGCCCTGACCGGCTTTGGCGCGGTTCTGGCGCACAAGAGCCCGGTAGAACTCACCATTCTCAGGATCGAACTGTTCCTCGGTGTGTTCATCGGGGCGGTGACCTTCACCGGATCGGTCGTGGCCTATGGAAAGCTTGCGGGCAAGGTTGACGGCAAGGCCAAGAAGTTGCCGGGCGGGCATCTGCTGAACGCTACGGCGGCCATCGGCTCACTGCTGCTGCTGGCGATGTACTTTCAGGGCGCGGGAAGCTGGACGCTGATCCTGATGACGCTGCTGGCGTTCTTCATCGGCTATCACCTGATCATGGGCATCGGCGGCGCAGACATGCCGGTCGTCGTGTCGATGTTGAACAGCTATTCGGGCTGGGCAGCGGCGGCCATCGGCTTTTCGCTGTCCAATGACCTGTTGATCGTGGTGGGTGCGCTGGTGGGTTCGTCGGGTGCGATCCTGTCCTACATCATGTGCAAGGCGATGAACCGATCGTTCATCTCGGTCATCCTTGGCGGGTTCGGTGGCACCACAGGCCCGGCGATGGAAGTCACCGGCGAGCAGATTGCCATTGATGCCGAAGGCGTGGCGGCGGCGCTGAACGATGCTGACAGCATCATCATCATTCCGGGCTACGGCATGGCGGTGGCGCAGGCGCAGCAATCGGTCAGCGAACTGACCAAGCGACTGCGAGCCAAGGGCAAGAACGTGCGATTCGCCATCCATCCGGTGGCAGGTCGTTTGCCCGGTCACATGAACGTGCTGCTGGCCGAGGCGAAGGTGCCCTATGACATCGTGCTTGAGATGGACGAGATCAACGACGATTTCCCGAACACGGATGTCGCCATCGTCATCGGCTCGAACGACATCGTGAACCCGGCGGCGCAGGAAGACCCGAACAGCCCGATCGCCGGGATGCCGGTGCTGGAGTGCTGGAAAGCCAAGCAGGTGTTCGTGTCCAAACGCGGGCAAGGGACGGGCTACTCGGGTATCGAGAACCCGCTTTTCTACAAGGAAAACACCCGCATGTTCTATGGCGACGCCAAGAAGTCGATCGATCAGCTTCTGCCGATGATCGACTGACCACAGACGCCAGGACTGGTTGCTGACAAAGGGGCCCCTGCGACATAGGTCGCGGGGGCCTTTTGCTTTGCACAAGCGGCAGATTTGCCCTGCATATGCCCATCATTTGAGCAGTTGCGCGTTGTTAGCGCAAAGAGCGTTGCAGAAAAACAAGTATGCCTTGGTGTGCTGCCCGCCGGGGCTGCAATCGGAGCTTTGTCCGCTAGGGTCGGCACAAAGAGAGACCCCGGCCATGACTATGACCCATGATCATCCGCAGCGCTATGCGCTGGTCAACGAACTGCATGCGCGACCCTTCCCGTCGCTGACAGTGCCCTGCGTGGCGGTTTACCTTGCCGTCAAGGAGCCGACGAACGCCGCCAACCGCGACCGTGAGCGTGACCGGGCGCATCTCTTGGCGCTTCTGAACCGGCATGGCGCGGCGCACCCGGCACCCGAGGCGACGCACCATTCTGCCGTGATCGGGCGGCATGAGCTGAAATGGGAAAGCCATACGGAGTTCGTGACCTATTCGGCCTTCGCCGATGGCGTGCCGGAGCGGGCCTTCGATCCGCACGCGGCAGAGGTGTTTCCGGCCGACTGGCTGGCAGGCATGCCGGGCAAGAAGGTCGCTTCGGTCATGGTCCGCGTCGAGCCTATGCCGGACGATCTGGATGAGGTAACGCGCAAGCTTGACGACTGGTTCGTGCCCGAAAGCCTTGCGGCCTCATGGGTGGTGGATGATGCGGCGATCATCGCCGGGGATTTTCAGATCGACCCGTCGGGACTGATGCGCTTTGCGGTGTTCGTGAAACCCGGCACCGGCAACCGACGGGTGGGGCGGATCGTGCAGCGCCTGTGCGAGATCGAGACCTATCGCGCCATGTCGATGCTGGGGCTTGGGCGCGCGCGGGAACTGACCGGGCGGCTCAACGCGCTCGACCCACAGCTGGCGGGGCTGGTCACGGCGCTGAGTGACGATCACCGCGCGGCAGAGGCGACGCTGCACGAGCTGTTGACCATCTCCGCCGAGCTGGAAAGCCTTGCCACGCGGATGTCGTTCCGGTTCGGGGCGACGGGTGCCTATGAAGCGATCGTCAACCAGCGCATCGAAGTACTGCGCGAGGCGCGGCTTCTGGGGCGGCAGACCTTTGGCGAGTTCATGCGCCGCCGCTATGATCCGGCAATGCGGACGGTGAAGTCGGCGGAACGTCGGCTGGAACAGATGGCGGAACGGGCGCAGCGGGCGGGAGAGTTGCTGAGGACACGGGTCGACGTGGAACGCTCGGCGCAGAACCAGAAGCTTCTGGAAAGCATGGACCGTCGCGCCGATCTGCAACTGCGGCTTCAGCGCACCGTTGAAGGGCTGTCGGTGGTGGCGATCAGCTACTATGCCGTGAGCCTTGCGACCTATGCCCTGTTGCCCTTTGCCGAAGCGCTGCACCTGTCGAAACCGGCCCTGACCGCCGGGCTTGTGCCCGTGGTCATTCTCGCCGTGTGGTTCGTGCTGCGCGGCATCAAGAAGTCGATGGACTGACCTCATCTTCTTTTCAAAAATATCCCGGGAGCGCGAGGGC
>JBATMT010000440.1:0-2970 GCA_049289975.1 Paracoccaceae bacterium
CCACGCACCAGCCTGATAATCCCAGAAGGAGTAATAACCGGGGCGAGGTTCCCGGGTGCGAAAGGCTTCCGTGTAGCCAAGATTCAGGATCCTGCGAAAAGCTTCGCGGCTTTGCGGCAGGAACAACGCATCCTCCCGCCAAGCCTCGGGGCGTGCGGCGTCTTCGGTTTGGGGAATGATGTTGTAATCTCCTGCCATGACCACAGGCATCTCGGTTGCCAGAAGATCGCTGGCTCTTTGGCGCAGGCGTTCCATCCAGGCAAGTTTGTAGTCGTATTTCGGGCCGGGTGCCGGGTTGCCGTTCGGTAGATAGAGACCACAAAGGCGCAGGGCAGTCTTGCCGACGACAGTCGCCTCGATCCAGCGCGCCTGCTCGTCGGTATCATCGCCCGCAAGTCCGCGGCTGACGTCTTCAAGCGGCAGCTTGGACAGGATGGCGACGCCGTTGAAGGACTTCTGGCCATGCGTGGCGACCTGATAGCCCAACTCCTCCAAAGTCTCGCGCGGGAAAGTATCATCAACGGATTTGATCTCTTGCAAAAGCACCACATCGGGAGAGGCAGCGGTGAGCCAGGCGGGAAGAGCCTCGATCCGGGCGCGGATGCCGTTGATGTTGAATGTCGCAATTTTCATCTTCGCCCCGCAAATGTCTTACGCGGCCAAACTGTGCGCAATCGATCGGGGACGCAAGCCTTGCAGCGACGCAGAGCGGGCAGGGCACTACCGAAGACACGATCCTTCTGCACGATGAAATGGAGGAATTCCTTACTCGACAATGGCTTGCAGATCGGAATTGTGAAGTTTCACTTTCAGACAGCATTTTGAGTGGAGAATAAGGATGATTTCGAGGCTGAGGGCGACAGGCATTGCAATGGCTTTCCTGATGACTGGTCTTTCGGCAACCAGTGCGACGGCAGGGGCCTGTGAGGACAATTATGGCGCAACCGGCATTCCGTTGGTGACGGGTATCACGTTCAGCGCCTATCAGGACTTCTCGAAGGTAGACCCGGCCACCGCGCTGAAACGCATGGCGCGGGTGGTCAAGAGCGAAGGCTACGCAGGCATCAAGGTGAATTCGGCCAAGGGCACCATCGTCGCCTACCAGGAGACGAGCGGGTCGGGCAGGGCGCAAACGCTCAAGATTGCTGCGAAAAAACAGGGCAAGGGAACGCGCGCGGTTGCCAACTTTTCGGTGCAAGCCGGTCAGGTCGCAGAAGACCGTGCCGTGCGCAAGGGTCTGTGCAAGATCATTCGCGCCGCCGGTGGTTGACGCGTTACGCCGCGATCATCGGATGAGACCCGGCACGGAGCCACATGTCATCCAATGCTGCCAGCGAGGCCGGGTCGAAGCGGTCAAGTTCCTCCCAGTAGCGCCCGGTCGGAGAGTAGTAGCCGAGTGCGACCTCCTGAAGGTCAGCAAGGGTGGCCAAGCGTCGGTCATAGTCGATTGGATAAATTGGCAGGCTGTTGCGATCCGCGCGGGGCAGGGCGAGACGGGTCTTGCCGGATGACAGGTTGACCAAAGCGCAGTCCTGCCGCGCGGCGAATATCCTGAGGCGGGCAGATTTCGCCTCGAGCGACTGAAGCGTTATGTCTGGCCTGAGCGGGTCAGGAGTACCATTGCCATAGAAATGCGTCTGCGCAGGTGTGTCATAGACCATGTCGCATCCAAGAAAGGCTATGGTACGTGGCTTCAAGGCATGCAGGGCCCAGTAAGCGGTGGTGAAAGCCATCGTCGCACCGGCATAGACAAAGCCCCCGTAGGCGTTCTGGGCGGGCACAAAATCGGCCTCGGTTATGATTCTCTGGCCTGCCTGCAAGGTCGGCGGAAGTCGGTCCGCAGCAAAGTCCCAGGGATGCACCAGATCGTCCCAGTCCGGGCGCACTGCCCAAGCGTTGTTGATTGCGACGATCCTGTCAAAAGGGGCGCGGGGCCATTCGCGACAGGCCACAACCGATGGCGACGATCCCAAGATCAGAACGGTCGTCATGCGGGCCGCTTTTGATGAGGGGTGCATTGCCGTGCGCCGAGGGAGCTAGGCCACATGCTGTTGAGCCTTGGCCTCGGACACCAGCAGTTTGTCGATGCGGAATCCGTCAAGATCAAGCACTTCGATGACAACAGCGCCAATCTTCAGCTTCTCGCCAAGCTTCGGGATATGGCCCAGCCGATCCAGCACGATGCCTGCGACGGTTTCGAAGTCACGGTCGGCAGCCAGCGGGATACCGAAATGTTCGCCAAACTCGTCAGCCGCCATCGAGCCGGACACAAGGAAAGAGCCATCGTCGCGGCGCACCATATCTGGCTCTTCGTCGTGCGGTCCGTCGAATGAACCAGTGATGCCTTCCAGCACGTCCATTGGCGTGATGACGCCCTCGAAATGGCCATATTCGTCAAAGACGAGGACCATGTTCACCGGGCTTTGGCGCAGTTGTTCGATGACAAGTTGCGCGTGCGCCAGATCGATGACTGCCGGCACCTCACGGACCAGATTGCGAATGTCGCCGTTGGCGGGTTTCCACAGCAGAAGGTCGCGCACAGGTATGACGCCAATGATGGTGTCCTGACCGCTTTCGGCTGCGGGCAGGAGAGCCTTCCCGGTTTCTCGGGCAATCCTTTGCGCGACAGCAGGCCCAAGCGAAAGGTCTATCAATTCCACATCGGTCCGTGGCGTCATCAGGGCCCTTGCGTTGCGATCCGCGACGCGCATGACGCCAGCGATCATCTGGCGCTCGTCCGAGGAGAGAACGCCCGCTGTTTCGGCTTCGGCAATTGTCAGATGCACTTCTTCGTCGGTCATTTCGTCGGCAGACACGCCGCTTTGGCCCAGAGCAAAAAGTACCGCGCGACCCGAGATGTCAAGAAACCAGACCAGCGGTGTCATGATCTTTGCCATGATGCCAAGCGGTACTGCGGCGCGGGCCGCCACGCGCTCGGGGTTCTTCAGCGCGATCTGCTTGGGGACAAGT
>JBATMT010000441.1:0-2222 GCA_049289975.1 Paracoccaceae bacterium
CGTGATGCCCCAACGATTGCCGCGCAGCACATCGATCAGTCCGGTCCTGACCGCCATCGGAATCCGCCCCAGATCGTAAAGCGTCAGTGTCCGGCCGTTGTTCAGCTCCACCCACATGTCCAGATCCCACGGCCAGCAGATATGGTGCGACACATGCGTGTCCGTCAGACCAAGCGCCGACGCGGTGCGGAACTTCCAGCCTTCCTTGACCATGCGGACAAATGGATACATTGCGGCTTCTCCTGTGCGTTCCCCTCACCTGAACCGACCCTCCCGCCGCGTCAATCTCGAACGTTGCGTTATTCCCCGGTTGCAGAGCGCGGCGCTTCCCCTTACCTCTGGCGCAATCAAAACCGGAGCGCCCGCATGATCCCGTTGATCACCGCTATTCTGCTGTTTCTGAAGGTCGTGTTTTACGTGATCCTCGCTCAGGTCATCATGTCCTGGCTCATCAGTTTTCAGGTTCTGAACCTGCGCCAGCCGTTCGTCGCACAGGTCTGGGATCTGCTGAACCGTGCGCTTGCACCGATCTACGCCCCGATCCGCCGTATCATGCCTGCCACCCCCGGCATCGACTTCACGCCGATGGTGGTGATCATCGGCATGATCCTCCTGCAAAAGCTCCTCATCAGCTTCGCAGGCTACGGCGCCCCCGCGTTCTGAGCGGCGAACATACCCCATGACCACCGCCGAGGAGGGTCTCGCCTCTGTCTTTGGATTCTCCGCCTTCCGCCCCGGACAGGCCGAGATCGTCCATGCCGTGACCGAGGGCCGCAATACCTTGGCGATCATGCCGACTGGTGGCGGCAAGTCGCTCTGCTTCCAGCTTCCCGCAATCCTGCGCGAAGGTGTTACTGTCGTCATCTCGCCGCTTATTGCGCTCATGCGCGATCAGGTCCGCGCGCTTCGTGAAGCGGGCGTCGGCGCGGGCGCGCTCACTTCGGGCAATACCGACGAAGAAACCGAAGATGTCTTTGCCGGCCTTGATGATGGCAGCATCAAGCTTCTCTACATGGCACCCGAACGCCTCGCCACGGGCGGCACCCTAAGCCTGCTGCGCCGCATCGGCACCCGCCTCATTGCTGTCGATGAAGCGCATTGCGTCAGCCAATGGGGACATGACTTCCGGCCCGACTACCTGCGCATCGGGGATCTGCGCCGCACTCTCAACGTGCCGCTCGCCGCCTTCACCGCCACCGCCGACGAGGAAACCCGGGCCGAGATCGTAAACCGGCTGTTCGACGGGCAGGAACCGGCAACGTTCCTGCGCGGCTTCGACCGCCCGAACATTCACCTTGCTTTCGAGGTCAAGGACCAGCCGCGCCGCCAGATCCTCGATTTTGCCGACGCGCGCCGCGGCCAGTCCGGTATCGTCTACACTGCCACCCGCGCCAAGACCGAAACCCTGTCGCAAGCCCTGCGCGAGGCTGGCCACTCCGCCTGCCATTACCACGCGGGCATGGACCCGGACGACCGGCGCGAGGTCGAAACCCGCTTTCAGCGTGAAGACGGGCTGATCGTCGTCGCCACCGTCGCCTTCGGCATGGGCATCGACAAGCCGGACATCCGCTGGGTCGCCCATGCCGACCTGCCGAAATCGATCGAAAGCTATTATCAGGAAATCGGCCGCGCCGGGCGCGACGGCGCTCCCGCCGAAACGCTGACACTCTACGGTCCCGAAGATATCCGCCTCCGCCGTACCCAGATCGACGAAGGCCTCGCCCCGCCCGACCGCAAGTCCGCCGATCACGCCCGCCTCAACGCGCTCCTCGGTCTGGCCGAGGCCACCGCCTGCCGCAGGCAGCGTCTGCTTGGTTATTTTGGCGAAGCGTCCGAGCCCTGTGGCACCTGCGATCTGTGCGACACCCCGCCCGAAACCTTTGACGGCACCGACGCCGTGCGCAAAGCGCTGTCCGCCATTCTGCGCACCGGCGAAAGCTTCGGCGCCGGCCACCTCATCGACATCCTGCTTGGCGCCACCACCGACAAGATCCGCGAACGCGGCCACGACAGCCTGCCCACCTACGGTGTCGGCCGCGACCTGTCGAAAGCCCAGTGGCAGGCGGTCTTCCGCCAGATCACCGGCCTCGACCTGATCCGCCCCGACGCCGAACGCCACGGCGCTTTCCGCATGACCGATGCTGCCCGCCCGATCCTGCGCGGCGAGGCGCAGATCACCCTCCGCCGCGACACGATCCGCAAGGCAAGCTCCGGCCCCGTCG
>JBATMT010000442.1:0-3451 GCA_049289975.1 Paracoccaceae bacterium
CAGAAAGATGGCGATCATCGCCATGACGGCAAGGTTCGGAATCTTCATGGTTTTCAGGTCCGACCAGCAGACCCAGGCACAGACCGGCAGCGTAAAGACAAGCAGCGCCAGGTAGGCCTGCGGAGGCGTCAGGTTCAGCATTGGTCTACCCCTTGCTTACGGTTTGGTCACGGTGCCGTCGAGCGTTTCAAGGGCGCGGACAGCTTCCTCGAAATACTGTGGGCTGGTGTCGATGGCTTCTTGCAGGAGGTTCTTGCCGGTGTCGACATCGCCATGTTTTACCGCGGTCAGCGCCGCTGTATAAAGCAATTGCGCCCGTTCCTGTTGGGTCATCTGGATCATCGGCATGTCGTACTTGCGCTGTGCCGAGCGGGCGAGCACGAGGTTGTTCTTCGAGGTGAAGACGGTCGAGTCGTACTTCAGCGCCTGCATGAACAGCTTTTCGGCTCCGGCGAAATCACCGCGTGTGAGCTTGGAATAGCCCCAGTTGTTCAGGATGCTTGACGGTTTGGTCGTCATCCCGAAGGCGGTTTCATAGAAACTGTCGGCCTTCTTCCATTGTTTGTTGGAGTCGGCGACCATCGCCTCTAGCCGGTATCGCTCATAGGTTTCGTAGGTCGGCGGAACCTGATTGAGCTCGGTCTGGGCGGCCTTCCAGTCATTGTTGCGGATCAGCGCGTCGGCGAGGCCCACACGGTCTTCGCTGGTGCCCTCCGGGCTGTAGGCCAACTCGCGCCAGACCTTTGCGGATTCCAGGCTTTTCTGTGAGCGGGTCAGGGATTTGGCCAGACCGCGTTTCAGGGCGGCGTTCGTCGGATCCTTGGCGAGCGCGTTCGAGAAATAGGCCACAGATTCTTCGGGGTCGCCCGCAGACAGCATCAGGTCGTTCATATTGGCCTGATCGACTGCCGTGATATCCTTGAGGGCCTTCTCGGCCCTGTCGGACTGATTGTTCATGCAGGCGGAAAGGCTCATGCTCCCTGCGATGCAGAGGTAGACCAGGATCGGGTGGCGCATTTATGCGTCCTTTGCTCGTTGCCTCACAGATCGGTCAGCAACAGGTATTCACCTTGCCCGCGTCTGACCAACGAAAACTTACTTTCTTCTGGTGCATCATAGGCCGGATTATCCAGTTTTGCGAGCGCGAGGCGCAGATTCTTGCGGATCTCGTCCGATTGGCCACTGTCGAGCGCAAAGGCCGTCTTGAAAACCTGACTGGCTTCGGCGATCTCGCCCTTCTCCATCAGCACCACGCCAAGGTTGTTCCATGCGGGGACAAAGGTCTGGTCGACATCGAGCGCCTTGCGCAAGATATGCTCGGCCTGTCCGAGACGGCCCAGCTTGAGGTCGGCCGAGCCTATGGCGGACAGCACATCAACGGTTGCGCCATGTTCGGCGGCCCCCCGGTAATAAGCCTTGAGCGCAAGTTCATATTCGCCAGCAGCCATCAGGCGATGACCCACCAGAAGTCCATCCACGCCATCCTTGCCCTTGACCGAGCCGGGGGCAAAGGGCGAACCTTTGGATGACGAAAGGCCGCCTGCCTGTTGACAAGCGGCCAAAAGGGCCAGAGCGGCGAGGGCGCCGCCAACTGCTTTGCGCATAAGTTCAGCCTTTGAATGTCGCGAACATCTGCAACATATCGTAGACTGACGGGCCGACAAGAATGATCAGCAGCGGCGGCACAGTAAACATCATGGTGCCGAGGGTCATTTTCGTCGGAAGCTTGTTCGCCGCCTCTTCGGCACGCATCACGCGCTTGTCGCGCATTTCTGCCGCATAGACGCGGAGCGCCTCGGCGATGGACGTACCAAAGGTTTGCGACTGGATCATCACGGTCACGAAGGACGACACGTCGGACACGCCGGCGCGTTCACCGAAGGCGCGCAGAACCGCAGTCTTGTCCTTGCCTGCTTTCACCTCTTGCGAGATGATTTCAAATTCTTCTGCCAGTGCGGGATAGCCCGCGCCGAGTTCCTTGGATACGCGGATGATACCCTGATCCAGAGACTGACCAGCTTCGACGCAGACCAGAAGCATGTCGAGCGCATCGGGGAAGCCGTTCTGGATTTCGGCCTGACGGCTTTGGACGCGCCGTTCGACCCAGTATTTGGGCAGGTAATAGCCAAATCCGCCGGGCGCCAGTACCGCAAGGATCAGCTTTGTCGTCGAAATCCCGCTCGTCGCCGAGGCAAAGATCGCATAGCCTACGCCGAGGATCAGGAAGAAAATTCCCAGCGTGAACTGCAAGGCGTGGAAAGTCCGCACGGCGTTCTTGCCGCGATAACCTGCGCGGGTCATGCGCAGACGCGCCGTTGTCATTTCCTCTTCGGTCTTCGGTTCGAGGAAGTCGGCAAACTTGTCGAGCTTGTCGGTGCCCTGTGATGTCCGCAGGCCCTTCTTCGGCTTGTTGCGCGCACCACGCGCCACGACCGCTTCGCTTTGCGGTTTGGCCGCATCGCGGAACTTGGTCATCGGGTCTGCCTGCTTTTTCAGGAGCATGGGCAGAACCATGAGGATCAGCATAATCCCGAGGATACCGACGGCAAACAGCGGCCCGAGTGGGCCCATCCATCCGACGAGGTAGGTGTTCAGTGCGGTCATCGAAAAACCCCCTCAGACTTTGATGTTGACCATCATCTTCATGAAGATGACGTTGATGCCGAGGAAGACGAACACGATCAGCGCCGCAGGTACGAAGGCCGGCGTGTCCTTGACCGTGTCGAAATAGTCCGGCTTCAGAAGCTGGATGACGGCCAGGACTACAAGCGGGAACGCCGAAAGGAAGACGCCCGACCATTTTGCTTCGGCAGTGATGGCACGGACGCGGCGAAACAGGCGGAAGCGGGAGCGGATCACCTTGGCCAGACCGTCAAGGATTTCGGCAAGGTTGCCGCCCGACTGGCTCTGGATGGTCACCGCGACGGCGAGGAAGCGCAAATCCTGCATGCCGATACGTTCCGCCAGATCCTTCAGCGATTCCGGGATCTCGCGGCCATAGGCGGCCTCGTCGGCGATCATGCCGAATTCCGAGCCGAGCGGGTCGGGGACTTCCTTGGCAACGATGTGGATTGCGGAGGCGAATGGGTGACCGACGCGCAAGCTGCGCACCATCAACTCGACAGCGTCGGGAAGCTGTTCCTCGATCATGTCCATGCGCTTCTTGGCCTTCTTGCTGACCCAGAAGAACACGGCGCCAACGCCCATCAGGACGGAAAGTGCCAGTTGCACAGGCGTTGCGGCGGTCGTTCCGATCTTGAGGCCAAGGAACGCGACGACCGACAACAGCCCCATGACGCCGATCAGCGCCTTGGGCGAGAAGGCGATGTTGGCCTTTTGCGCCTTGGAGGCGAGGATGGAATAGAGCGGGATGCCCTTGGCCTTGAGGTGCTGGCTGGCTTCCTTGCGGAGTTGTTCAAGCACCTTTTCGCGCTGTCCGCCTTTTTCCAGA
>JBATMT010000443.1:0-1634 GCA_049289975.1 Paracoccaceae bacterium
AAGCGGAAGAGTTTCGGCGGCCTTCGGAATTGGTGGATATAGCTAGTCTGTTGCGGTCGGTCATAACCACGCAGCGATCTGGCGCAGAAGCTGCAGGAGTCACGATCAGCCTCGATCTTGATCCGGCAGCCAAGTTTGTTCGGGGGGATCCCGATCAACTGATGCAGGTCTTTCACAATCTGATGGAGAACGGAGTCAAGTACGGTTCGTCCGGAGGGAAATTGGCTATTCGGTGCACGCGTCTTGAGCGCGAGCCCAAGCTTCGTGGTCCTGCTGTATCCATAGAGGTGGCCGACGTGGGTGAGGGAATCGATCCGATCCATCTGCCCCGCCTGACAGAGAGATTCTATCGTGTCGACAGCCATAGAAGCCGCGAAAAAGGTGGTACGGGTTTAGGACTGGCAATTGTAAAGCATATAGTTAATCACCATCGTGGTCGTCTAAAGATCGAGAGCGAGCGGGGAAAAGGTAGCAAATTCATAGTGCTATTGCCTGAAAGTTGACTAGCTCCCTACGAGGTAGCTTCCGGTGCGTCAGCGCGCTGTCATTCAAACGTTACATAGACGTCACAAAAGCATAGTCGCTCGCACTTAATCGGATTTCAGAGCCGACGTAGAGAACAGTCGGCTGATGTTCAGGAGACGACTATGACATCCATGAAACTCGCGGTTTCAATGCTTGCTCTTGCGGCGGCGGGAACCTCTGCAGCAGCTCGTGACCAGATCCAGGTCGCCGGTTCCTCGACCGTGTTGCCCTATGCCACGATCGCTGCCGAAGCCTTTGGTGAGAATTCCGACTTCTCGACGCCTGTTGTCGAAGGCGGTGGTACGGGATCAGGCTTGAAAAAATTCTGTGAAGGTGTCGGCGAAGAGACGATTGATGTTGCTACGGCATCTCGCCAAATCAAAGATGCTGAGCGTGAGGCTTGCACCGCTGCAGGTGTGACCGACATCATGGAGATCCGTTTCGGTTACGACGGCATCGTTTTTGCTTCTGACATCAAGGGCAAGGATTTTGCAGTTACGCCCACCGACGTCTACAAGGCGCTTGCTGCCGAAGTGGTTGTGGACGGCCAGCTGGTACCTAATGCCGCCGCAAACTGGTCGGACGTAAATCCGGCTCTTCCTGCTCAGCCGATCATCACATTCGTGCCGGGCACAAAGCACGGCACGCGGGAAGTGTTCGAGCAGAAGGTGCTTGAGCAGGGCTGCAAGGACTCCGGAGCTGAAGAGGTAATCAAGGGCCTGAAGGGTGACGACAAGGACGCAGCCACCAAAGCTTGTGTCGGGATGCGCACAGACGGCAAAGCAGTCGATATCGACGGCGACTACACAGAAACTCTCGCCCGGATCGCTTCTGAGCCCAATGGCGTGGGTGTGTTCGGTCTCTCGTTCTATGAGAACAACACGGACAAGCTGAAAGTAGCGACCGTCAATGGAATAATGCCTTCGGTGGACACAATCGCAAGCGGGGAATACCCAGTTTCGCGGCCGTTGTTCATCTACGTCAAGAAGGCTCACATCGGTCAGATAGCTGGTCTGAAGGAGTTTGCGTCTTTCTTCGTGTCAAATGACATGGCCGGCGCCGATGGTGCAATGGTTGAGTACGGCCTTGTTCCCGATCCGGAGTTGGCC
>JBATMT010000444.1:0-1785 GCA_049289975.1 Paracoccaceae bacterium
GTTCTGCGCAACCACCGCCGTCCCGGAGGTCGCAGTGGCCGTCACCGAAGACTGGCTCAACGTCAGCTTTGAGCCAACCCCGGCTGATCCGATAACGCCATTGCTGCCACCCGCCGATGTGTAGGTCGTGTTGATTGCCACGCAGACGCTGCCGCCGTTGGCACGTGCTGTCGTCGCGTCGGTACAGGCAGCAAAGGCTCCCGATCCGGCCGAGGCGACGATAAGCGCCGACAGGGCGAAAGGCGCATGGCTTGCGACCGTACCCTTCAGCTTCACAAGGCGCCCGCCCCGGAGCTTCTCGGATCTGATCAGGTTGAAAGAATAGGAGACAGCCTCAACGAGGGTTGAATAAACTCGCATGAAATACCTTGAAAACAATAACTTACACTCAAAATCGAACCGGCCCACCGCGCAAGAACCGCGGACAGAACAAGATCGGCTAAAATAGTCTTACGTCCAAAAAATTTGCCGTAGCACATGAAGGGGGTTGGGTCGGTTCCTTCGCGAAATTGCGAAGTCTGTGAAACGTCCAAACCAATCCGCGCAGTGCAACAGCGCAATAAACTTCGCTTATCCTTAAGCCCTGTGGCTTTATCGGGGCGCAAATCTGGCAAGATTGCGGCAATCCGACCGTTGCTTCCTTCAGGCCCGCACAGAACGCTGCCACCACAAGTGGACGCACCCGCCCAAAGGGTGTAAAAATCCCGCTCTGCGCCAATTCGGAGGAGAGCGAGCATGGACCGTTTCACCGGAGGATGCCTCTGCGGCAGCGTCCGCTTTGTCGCGACCGGCCGACCCTACCGCGTCGGCATGTGTCACTGTCTGGATTGCCGCAAACATCACGGCGCGCTCTTCCACGCCTCGGCGATCTTTCCCGCAGCATCCGTCACCGTCGAAGGCCAAACTGGCCAGTACCGGGGCCGGCATTTCTGCCCGAAATGCGGTTCGCCCGTTTTTGGACGCAGCGGCGACGAAACCGAGGTGAACCTCGGTGCGCTCGACGCGCCCGACCAGTTCAAACCCACCTACGAGCTTTGGACCATACGCCGAGAGGCGTGGCTGCCGCCATTTCCGATCCCCCACCACTATGAACGCAACCGCGAAAGCAGCGGGCGGTCAGAGGACTAGGCCCCGTTCAGCCACTCTCGCCCAAGGTCCAGCGCCGGTCACTGGCCAGTATCCCGGCCATAGCCGTGCGCGCAGCATCTTCCTGACCGGCACCTATCGCCTCGGCCAAGGATTCGTAGAACTGCGCCTTCTCCGCCGAGAAATCTTCGATCCCGGCATCAATGCGCGGCGACAGCGCTTGCACCACTCCGAACTCGACCAAGGCAGAGGCTGCGCGCAGGAACGGGTTCTGCGTCGCCTCGCACAGGGTCCGGTGAAACTCGAATTCGGCCAGAGCAAACGGTTCTGACATGGTCGCGGAAATGGTTCGCTGGTTCAGCCAGTAAAGCAGCATCCGCACCTGTTCCGACGTGCGCCGTCTGGCGGCCAGTTCTACAACCTGCCACTCGATGGTTTCGCGAAGCTCGACGAAATAGGTCAGAAACGCCGGATCCGGCCCCGCTTCCTGAATCCAGGTCAGCACCTGCCGGTCGAACAGGTTCCAGCGGCTTCGTGGCAAGACCCGCGTGCCCACCTTGGCGCGCGCCTCCACCAGACCCTTGGCCTCGATCGTCTTCAGCGCCTCGCGCAGCACCGTGCGTGACACGCCGTAGCTGTCCATCATCTCGGCATCGCCCGGCAGGATCGACCCCACAGGCAGCCTGCCCGACGCAATAC
>JBATMT010000445.1:0-1701 GCA_049289975.1 Paracoccaceae bacterium
GGCTGCCGCAGTTTCCTTGACCCTCATTGCCAGACTTTTCGGCCATACGATGACGCCGTTTGTCGCAATTCCTGTCGCTCTCGCGGCGGGATTGCTGGTGTTCCTGAAAATTCGCGCAGGCTTCACCCGCGCTGTCGTGGCGCAGGAACGCCACATCGGCGCTTTAAGGGCGGACCTGACCCGCGGTGGGGTGCTGGAGGAGTCATTCACCTTGTCAGAGGTCAAACGCTACAAGGACCCCGAGCATGGCGTGAAATTCTATGCGCTGCATCTGACGGATGGCCGGATCAGGGCGCTTGTTGATGCAGCGGGGACGGGGCTGGCCGAGGACCGCAGCGCTCGCGCCCTTGGCCCCCGACTGGCCGCAAACGCCACCATGACAACCTATCCAGCGTCGGGCGAATGTCGATACAGCTTTGCGGGCGCGCCGCTCAAGCTTCCGAAATTCCGCGAATTGACCGCCGCGCCAGAGACATGGCCCGCCGAAGATAGCTGGCTGGACATCTCATGGGACCAGTTGGACCAACGCCTGTCTGGCTGACCTCCAAGGTCAAAGCCGCAACAGCTTGGCAAACACTGCCACTACCCGCCGTACAAACGTTCCGTAGGGCGGAAACAGCATCGGCAAGGCCGACAGGCGATTGGTCAGCACCGGGCGCATATGGGAAAAAGCCGCGAACCCTGCAAACCCATGTGCCGTCCCCTGACCCGAGGCACCGATGCCGCCAAACGGCAGATTTGCATGGATGAACTGGATGACTGACAGGTTCACCCCCACCGACCCCGACCGCGTGGCACCGATCACCCGATCCACAAAGGCGCGGTCCTTGTCGAATATGTAAAGTGCCAGCGGGCGTGGCGCGGCGTTGATCCGGGTCAGCACAGCGGTCACGTCATCATATGCGATCAGCGGCAAAAGCGGCCCGAAGATTTCTTCTTGCGAAACCGCCATCCCGGCAGAGGTATCCGTCAGGACTGTCGGCGCGATGAAACGCTGCGCGGCATCAACCTCGCCCCCCGCCAGAACGCTTGCACCCTTGGCGCGCGCATCCTCCAACAGCCCCGCGACCCGCGCGAAATGCCGGTCATTCACGATGCGCCCGAAATCGCGTGAGGCTTTCTGCGCGGCTGTATCGCTGCCATAGCGCACGGCGATCTCGGTTCTCAGCGCCTCGGCAAAGCCGGCGAACAAAGCGCGCGGCACGAACACATGGTCAGGAGCGACGCAGGTCTGCCCGGCGTTTGACATCCGCCCCCACACCACCCAGCGCGCCGCCTTGGCAATATCGGCGTCTGGCCCGATGATGGTGGGCGACTTGCCGCCAAGCTCAAGCGTCACGCTCGCCAGCGTCCGCGCCGCCTTTGCCATCACCAGACGGCCAATCTCGGTGCCGCCGGTAAAGAAGATATGGTCGAACGGCAGATCAAGAAGCGCTTGCGAAACCTCGGCCCCGCCTTGCACCACCGCGACCTCTTCGGGCGGAAACGCCTCGGCCAGCATCGCGGCCAGCGCTTTCGATGTTTCGGGCGTCGCCTCGGAGGGTTTCAGCACCACGCGGTTGCCCGCCGCCAACGCCGAAATCACCGGGCCAAGTGACAGAAGCACCGGGAAGTTCCACGGCGCGATGATCAGAGCCAGCCCGCGCGGCTCTGGCCTGACGTGTGCCGACGTGCCAAGCGTCGACAGCGTCGGCCATGCAC
>JBATMT010000446.1:0-2481 GCA_049289975.1 Paracoccaceae bacterium
CGATGTATTGCTGCAGATCCGTGACGCGCTGAAGAAGTAAGCGTCGCAGGAAACGAAAAAGGCCCGCCAGAGATGGCGGGCCTTTTTGAATTTTGGGTCGATTACTTCAGCGCGTCTGCTGCTGCGATGGTCGGCAGGTTCAGCGCCTTGCCGACGGCTTCGTAGGTCAGCTTGCCAGCGTGGACGTTCAGTCCGTTCCGCAGGTGAACATCGTCGGCGCAGGCTTTCTTCCAGCCCTTGTCGGCCAGTGCGATCATGAAGGGCATGGTCGCGTTGCCCAGGGCGAGGGTCGAGGTACGTGCCACGGCGCCGGGCATGTTGGCCACGCAATAGTGCATGATGCCGTCGACTTCGTAGATCGGGTCCTGGTGTGTGGTGGCGTGCGAGGTTTCGAAGCAGCCGCCCTGGTCAATGGCGACGTCAACAAGAGCCGCACCGGGCTTCAGTTCCTTGAGCTGGGCCTTGGAGATCAGCTTCGGGGCTGCTGCGCCGGGGATCAGAACCGCGCCAATGATCAGATCAGCCTGACGGGCGAGTTCGAAGGTGTTGCCTTCTGATGCATAGGCGTTCTTGAAGGTGCCGCCGAACACGTCATCGAGGTAGCGCAGACGCGGGATCGAGCGGTCAAGCACGGTCACGTCGGCGCCCATGCCTGCAGCGATCTTGGCTGCGTGGGTCCCAACGACACCGCCTCCGATCACGAGAACCTTGCCCGGCATCACGCCTGGGACACCGCCCAGCAGAACGCCACGGCCGCCGTTGGCCTTTTGCAGGGTCCATGCGCCAACTTGCGGGGCCAGACGACCGGCAACTTCCGACATCGGAGCGAGGAGCGGCAGGCCGCCACTGCGGTCGGTCACGGTTTCGTAGGCGATGCAGGTCGCGCCGGAGTTCAGCAGGTCGTGGGTCTGTTCCGGATCTGGCGCCAGGTGGAGGTAGGTGAAGAGGATCTGGCCTTCACGCAGACGCTTGCGCTCAATCTCTTGAGGCTCTTTCACCTTCACGATCATGTCGGCCTTGGCGAAGATTTCTTCGGCCGTATCGATGATCTTGGCACCAGCCGCAACGTAGTCGGCATCGGGGAAGCCGGCGCCAACGCCAGCATTCTTCTCTACGATGACGTCATGGCCGTGGGCAACTGCTTCGCGGACCGCGTGCGGCGTCATGCCAACGCGGAATTCCTGCGGTTTGATTTCCTTGGGGCAACCGATTTTCATTTGGGGATCCTCCCGGGATACATGTGCGTACCAAAATGCTCGAAATGGCGCGCAATTGCTTTGAAAAGATTGGTGACTTTGGGGGGTATGTTTGGTAGTATCTTCTAAGAATTCAATACTCAGTCGAAGAAAGTTGCGTAAAAATGGAACTCGACGCGACAGACCGTCGTATTCTGACGGTTTTGCAGAAGGAGGGACGCGTCTCGAATTCGGATCTTTCCGAACGTGTGAACCTGTCACCGTCAGCCTGTCACCGCCGCGTTCAACGGCTTGAAGCGGCAGGCTTCATTGACGCTTATGTGGCATTGTTGAACGCACGGAGACTGGACCGGCCGACTACCGTTTTCGTTGAGATCACGTTGTCAGGACAAGCCGACGAGGTGCTGGAGGCGTTCGAGCGTGAAGTGCGGCGCGTGCCGGATGTTCTGGAATGTCATCTGATGGCCGGAACGGCGGACTATCTGCTGAAAGTCGTCGCAATGGATACGGACGACTTTGCCCGAATTCATCGCCAATATCTTGCGCGGCTTCCGGGTGTTGCTCAGATGCATTCGTCGTTTGCGTTGCGTACGGTCTTCAAGACGACGGCTATTCCTGTCTAGGCAGGTCAGACGCGCAGGCCGGTCTCTTCGAGAAGACCAAGCCGCTTGGCCTCGTAGTAATAGCCGCTGGCGTACCACTTCACCGCTCTGTCCTGGCTTCCTCTGGACACCAGCCATGCGCCGCGCAGGTACTTACCTGCATATTTCAGGTTGGTTTCCGCATCGAGAAGTCCGGCGGGCGAACCGCGATAGCCCATTGTGTGTGCAGTCTTGGGATTGATCTGCATAAGGCCGTAATAGGGGCCGTTGCGGGCGGCAGGGTTATAGTTGCTTTCGCGGCGGATGATCCGATGGATCAGCGAGGCGGGCATGTCGTAGATGTCGGCATACTTGTTGACCAATCGCTGCATTTCCGGCGTGTTGCCTGCCGGTTCGTGAGCGCTTGCATCACCGCGCGGACCGGCACAGGCGGCCAAAGCGCCGACCATGAGGCCAAGAGCTGTGCGGCGATGGATTTCAGTCATGTCGTATCCCCCAAAAGCGATGGGAGTCTTAGCGCCATGAGACGATGCGTCAAACCCGGCTTGGTCCAGTCGGCGACAGTTCGCCTATTCCGCGGGATGCAAGTCGGGTTGGCACCCTATTTAGGGGGCGATTCAGCCAAGGCATGGGCGACAAGTGCATTGGCGTGGCCGTGGCCCATGGCATGTTCGGTCTTGAGC
>JBATMT010000447.1:0-5546 GCA_049289975.1 Paracoccaceae bacterium
CCCGACAGGCGCGCAAGAACGCGCTTTCCGCGAAATCTCCGATGACATGGCCAGTGACCGCCGCATGAGCCGCCTTCTGCAAGGCGATGTTGGCGCGGGCAAGACGCTCGTGGCCTTCATGGCGCTGCTTGTGGCCGTCGAGGCGGGCGGGCAGGGCGTGATGATGGCCCCGACCGAAATCCTCGCCCGTCAGCATCTGGAAAGTCTGCGCCCGCTGGCCGAAAGCGCGGGAGTGGTGCTGGAACTCCTGACCGGCCGTGACAAGGGCGCCGAGCGGGCAGCGAAACTCGCAGCCCTTGCGCAAGGTCACATTCAGGTGCTGGTCGGGACTCACGCGGTCTTCCAGAAGGACGTGATCTTTCAAGACCTCCGCCTTGCCGTCGTTGACGAACAGCACCGGTTTGGCGTCACCCAACGGATGGAGCTTGGCGCCAAAGGTGTCGCCGCCGATGTGCTGGTGATGACTGCCACGCCCATCCCGCGCTCGCTCGCGCTGGCGCAGTACGGCGACATGGACGTGTCGGTGCTTGATGAAAAACCCGCAGGCCGCAAACCTGTGCGCACCGCGCTGGTGACCTCGGGCCGCTATGACGAGGTGGTGGGCCACCTGCGTCAAGCCATTGCCGAGGGGCGGCAGGCCTATTGGGTCTGCCCCTTGGTCGAGGAAAGCGAGCTTGTCGACCTGACCGCCAGCGAGGAGCGTTTTCGCACACTGCGCGCCACGCTTGGCGAAGGTATCGTTGGCCTCGTCCACGGCCAGATGCCCCCGTCCGAGAAAGACGCCGCCATGGCCGCCTTTGTCGAGGGTCGCACCAAGGTTCTGGTCGCCACCACGGTGATCGAGGTTGGCGTGAACGTGCCCAACGCTTCGATCATGGTGATCGAGCGCGCCGACATCTTCGGCCTTGCGCAACTCCACCAATTGCGGGGCCGGGTGGGCCGGGGCGAGGCTCAATCGACCTGCCTGATGATGTACCAGCCGCCCCTGTCGGACACCGCCGAGCGACGCTTGCAGATCCTGCGCGAAACCGAAGACGGCTTCCGCATCGCCGAGGAAGACCTTGCAATGCGCGGTGCGGGCGATCTGATCGGCACCGCGCAGTCCGGCCTGCCCAAATTCCGCATCGCCGATCTGGAGCGTCAGGCTGGGCTGATGGCGCTGGCCCAGTCCGACGCGCGCACCCTTCTGGCGGCCGATCCGGCCCTGACTACCCCCCGAGGACAGGCGGCGCGGGTGCTTTTGTGGCTGATGAGCCAGGACGAGGCGATCCGGCTGATTTCCGTGGGGTAGGGGAGAGGGCCGCCCAGATTGGCCCTGTCCTCGTATTCCCTTGGCCCACACCGCCCCAGCCGGGACCGAAAAGGCAACTTGCCAGAAGGCGAAAGCCGCAAGTCAAATCCGCCATACCGTCGGGGCCGGCCCCGCAGAGATTTCGGCATTTTGGGGCATCGGGGCAAAAAATCCCACTTTGTTCGCTAATGTTCTCATAAAGTTCTTTACAAGCCGTTCTCGAAATGAGAACAAAGGAGCAACGAAGCGCAAGGAGGACTGACCATGATGAATGAACTCAAAGCCGCCGTGAAACGTTCCTCCGGGACCATGCTGCAAGATGCAGCGGGTCTCCTGTCGCTGATTGCCATGCTGGTGGTCGGTCTTAACCTGACCGACCTCGTCTGACCCTTTACTGCCCGCGCGGTGTTCCCGAAACGTACGAGGCGTCCCCCCAGTCGTCTCTGATCTGCCTGTCCCGGTACCCGGATGTTGTCCCATCCGGCTCACGCTTTCGGAAACCGCTTCCTGCCGCCGCTGTCCAACCGGACAGTGGCGGCTTTTTTATGTGCCGCCTCCCGGCAAGGCCATCACAGATCATCTCAAGACATTGTCACCAGCGCCCTCGGCCGGGTTAAAATCCGGTTAACAGAAAAACGCAACGCTATGAAAAGAAATGATTTTCAAAATTGTCCGCGCGCGGACACAGGTCTCAGCCCGCGTGGCTCGCCGCAAAGGCTTCGGCCGTAGCCTCCAGCACCAGCAGGATCGAGGCATGGCGGTTCTTGTAGTCCCGCGCCGGAATCAGCACCTCATAACCCTCGAACGGCGCATCCGGCACCGGACCGTCTTCCTTCAGCATCGCCTTCAGTTGATCGCGCGCCCTGATCACTTCGGCCTCGGTCCGCCCGATCATCCGCGCGCCCGCCACCGCCGCCGAGGCTTGCCCCAGCGCGCAGGCCTTCACGTCCTGCCCGAAATCGGCGACCCGCCCATCCTCGATCTTCAGATCGACCGTAACCGTCGACCCGCACAAGGGTGACCGCTTCGAGGCGCTGGCAGTCGCACCCGCCAGCCGTTCGGCATGGGGAATGTCCGCCGCCAAGGCGAGGATGCGTTGCGAGTAAAGCTTGATCAGATCGGTGTCGCTCATTTGATCCTGCCGGGATTTCCGCATAGAGATAGGCCTCCCGACCGGAAATGCAAAGAGACGCCGATGCAGTTTGACGCTTCAACATTGCGCTATGACGCCCACGGCCTGATCCCGGCCATCGCGCAGGACGCCGACAACGGTGATGTTTTGATGATGGCCTGGATGAACCGCGAGGCTGTCGAGGCGACGCTGGCCACCGGCCGCGTCACCTATTGGTCTCGCTCGCGCAAGGCGTTGTGGATCAAGGGCGAAACCTCGGGCCATGTGCAGGAACTGGTCGACTTCCGCGTTGATTGCGACCGCGACTGCCTGCTTGTCGTGATCCGCCAGACCGGTCCCGCCTGCCACACCAACCGCCGCAGTTGCTTCTACACCGCCATCCGCGACGGCTCCGAAGTGGAGCTGATGGTGCCGGAAAGCTAGGGCAGGGGCCTAGTGCAGCCGAAACTCGCCCACCACTTTGCGCCAATCCCCGGCCCGGATCAGCTTGCGATGCGTAAAGCGCACCGAATGCAGCGGCCCTTCGATCTGCTCTTGCCAGAACTCGATGAACTGGAACAATTCCGGATAGTCGGGCGCCAGATCATATTCCTGCCAGATGTAGCTGTTCAGCACATGCGGATAGTCCGGCATCCGGTAGAAAAGCTCCGCCGTTGTCAGCCCATATCCCCTTAACATCAGCTCCGTTTCTGCCCTGGGTTCACTTGCGCGCATACCACTCTCCTGTACGGCCTCATGCAATGATGGTGCCATAAGGTTACTTTTCAACGAAATCAAAAAGTTGACGAAATTGAGCCAACAGCGCGCCGAATAAGTCCCTGCGTCCATTGCACCCCAGAGATTGGATCGGGTATACTGCCCCACAACAAAATACAGCAAAATGAAGTGCGCGGGCAGCAACGTGACAGACGAAACGGAAGTTCCTGAAAAAGAAGAAGAAACTCACGTTCGCATGGCGCACGCGGGGCCGCAGATGGCGATCGAGGCGGAGATGAAGACCGCCTATCTGTCCTATGCCATGAGCGTGATCGTCAGCCGCGCAATTCCAGACCTGCGTGACGGGCTGAAACCGGTCCACCGCCGCATCCTTTATGCGATGCACGAAACCAACAACACGCACGACAAGCCCTATCGCAAATCGGCCCGCCCGGTCGGCGATGTGATGGGTAAATACCACCCCCACGGCGACGCCGCGATCTATGACGCGCTGGTTCGCATGGCCCAGAATTTCTCCATGTCACTGCCGCTTCTGGATGGTCAGGGCAACTTCGGCTCGATGGACGGCGATAACGCCGCCGCCATGCGCTACACCGAGGTCCGCATGGACAAGCCCGCAGCCTTCCTGCTGGCCGACATCGAAAAAGACACCGTCAACTTTCAGGACAACTATGACGGCAAGGACCGCGAGCCGACTGTCCTTCCGGCCCGCTTCCCGAACATGCTCGTCAATGGCGCGGGCGGCATCGCCGTCGGCATGGCCACCAACATCCCGCCGCACAACCTTGGCGAAGTGATCGACGGCACGCTGGCTCTGATCGACAATCCCGATATGTCGACCGAAGCCCTGATCGAGATCATCCCCGCGCCCGACTTCCCGACCGGCGGCATCATCCTTGGCCGCTCCGGCGCCCGCAAAGCCTATCTTGAGGGACGCGGCTCGGTCATCATCCGTGCCAAGACCCGCATCGAGGAGCTTCGCAAGGATCGCTACGCCATCATCCTCGACGAGATTCCCTATCAGGTGAACAAGGCGACGATGATCGAGAAGATCGCCGAACTGGTCCGCGACAAGCGCATCGAGGGCATCGCCCATGTTCAGGACGAATCCGACCGGATCGGCGTCCGCGTCGTGATCGAACTCAAGCGCGACGCAACGCCCGAAGTGGTGCTGAACCAACTGTTCCGCTTCACCCCCATGCAGACATCGTTCGGCTGCAACATGCTGGCGCTGAACGGCGGTCGCCCCGAACAACTGACGCTTCGCGATTTCCTCACCTATTTCATCACCTTCCGCGAGGAAGTTGTCGCGCGGCGTACCGCTTTTGAACTCCGCAAGGCCCGCGAGCGCAGCCACATTCTGTGTGGCCTCGCCGTCGCCGTCTCGAACGTTGACGAGATCGTCGCCACCATCCGCACCTCCGCCGACCCGGCAGAAGCGCGCGAACGGCTGATGACCCGCCGCTGGCCCGCGCATGACATCATCGAATATATCCGCCTGATCGACGATCCGACCCACACCGTCAACGACGACGGCACCTATAACCTATCGGAAATACAGGCCCGCGCCATCCTCGACCTGCGCCTCCAGCGCCTGACAGCGATGGGCGTCAAGGAAATCACGGACGAGCTTCAGGAACTGGCCGCAAAGATCCGCGACTATCTCGACATCCTTGGCTCGCGTGAGCGGATCATGTCGATCATTTCGGCGGAACTGCGCGAGGTGAAGGAAGCCTTCGCCGTTCCGCGCCGCACCGAAATCGTCGACTGGGCCGGTGATCTGGAAGACGAAGACCTGATCGAGCGTGAGGATATGGTCGTGACCATCACCTCAGGCGGCTACATCAAGCGTACCCCTCTGGCCGAATTCCGCGCCCAGCGTCGCGGTGGCAAGGGTCTGGCGTCGATGCAGACCAAGGAAGACGATGTGGTCACCACGCTTTTCGTGGCCAACACCCACACCCAGCTTCTGTTCTTCACCACTGACGGCATGGTCTACAAGTTGAAGTGCTGGCGCTTGCCGCTTGCCGGTCGTCAGGCCAAAGGCAAGGCGATGATCAACATCCTGCCCATCGATCAAGGTGTCTCGATTGCCGCACTCATGCCCGTCGATGTGCCAGAGGAAGAATGGGATGATCTCCAGATCTTCTTCTCCACCTCTGATGGCGACGTCCGCCGCAACGCGCTCTCGGACTTCACCAACGTCATGCGCAACGGCAAGATCGCGATGAAGCTTCCCGAAGGCGTCAGCCTCGTGAACGCCCGCATCTGCGACGAAAATGATGACGTAATGCTCGTCACCGCCGCTGGCCGCGCCATCCGCTTCCCCACGACCGAGGTCCGCGTCTTCAAGGGCCGCGACTCGACCGGCGTGCGCGGCGTCCGGCTTGGCGCAGATGACAGCGT
>JBATMT010000448.1:0-4516 GCA_049289975.1 Paracoccaceae bacterium
AGCCCGGCCCGCAGCCCCAGCGACACGAAACTGACCGCAAGCACGATCACCACGGCCTCGATCAGCGCGCGAATGAAGTGACCAACGGATTCCTCCACCACATGCGGCTGGTCCGCGACCTTGTGCATCTCGATCCCGATTGGCAGCTTCGCGGCAATTCCCTCCATCTGCGCATCAAGCTGCTTGCCGAATTCGACGATATTGCCGCCCGCCCGCATCCCGACGATCAGCCCGATCGCCGGGGTGCCATTGAAGCGCATGAGCGAGGAGGGCGGGTCCTCATAGCCAGCCGTCACCGTCGCAACATCCGACAGGGAAAAAAACGTGTCACCCACGCGCAACGTGGTATCGGCCAGCGCCTCGGGCGAAGTGAACTGCCCAGTGACGCGCACCAGAATCTGCTCGTCCTTTGTCTTGATGATACCCGACGGAACAATGGCATTTTGCTTGGCCAGCGTATCGAGCACTGCATTCATGTTCAGCCCAAGTGCGGCAAGACGGCGGTTGGAAAACTCCAGATGCACGACCTGATCACGGGTGCCGATCAGGTCCACTTTGCCCGCATCGTCCAGATGCAGCACCTGCGCCTTGGCTTCCTCGACCCGGTCTTTCAACTCTCGCGGCGAAAAACCATCGGAGGTGAAAGCATAGATGTTGCCGTACACGTCGCCGAAATCGTCATTGAAGCGGAAGCCTGCGAACTCCGAAGGCATCTCGCCCCGTATGTCCGACATCATGTTGCGGACCCGGTTCCATATCGCCCTGACATCACGCGCCGGGGTGTCATCGCGCAGGTCCACATAGACCGCCGTCTGGCCGGGGAAGGTGACGGACCGGGTGACCTTGAGCGTATCAAGTTCCTGAAGCTTCTTCTCGATCCGGTCAGTGACCTGCGTCAGCGTCTCCTCAGCCGTGGCGCCAGGAAGTGCGGCACTGATGATCATCGTCTTGATGCTGAAAGCCGGGTCTTCCTCACGCCCGAGTGACATGTAGGAAAGAACCCCTGCCACCAGCGAAACGATGATCAGGTACCAGACCAGCGATCGATGCTTCAGCGCCCAGTCAGAAAGATTGAATCCGCGCATCATTCAATCCTCTCGCCAACGATCTGCCCGTCCGTGAGGCTGTGCACGCCCCTGACCATGATCTCGTCGCCAAGGCTGACGCCAGATGTGACAATAACCCGATCCCCCACTGTCTTGCCCAGAGTGACGGGCGTGGCCTTGACCGCCCTCGTCGCCGGATCAATGCGCCAGACCGAGGTGTCAGGTGCCTGCCCGACAACCGCACTCAGCGGCAGTGTCGTCAGCGCATCGGCTTCCGCATCAAGCGTCGCGGCGACAAGGCTGCCAATGCGGTAGACCGATGGCGCATCATCGGGCAGCCGCACCCGGATGCGGCGCCCGCGCACCGATGCGTCTGCGACCGGCTCGATCAGGCGCAGGCGGCCGGTCAGCGCGGCAATGTTCGGGCTGCGCGACTGTATGGTGAAGGTGGCATTCGACGGCAGAAGCGCAAGATAGTCAGACGGTACGTCGATAACCGCCTCACGGCCCTGCAAAGCCGCCAGCGTCAGTACCTGAGTCCCCGCCGATACGACCGTTCCCGGATCAACAGAAGTCGACAGGATCACCCCGTCCATCGGCGCGGTCAGCGTGCCGAACCGCGCAGCATCTTGGGCACGGGCAAGATCAGCCTTTGCCGCTGTCGCTTGGGCAATGGCTGTATCATTCGCCCTCTGAGCGCCCTCCAGCCGTTCTGTCGAGGCGACACCCTTCTTGGTCAATTCCTGCGCCCGGATCAGTTGTTGCGCCGCCGCCCGAGCCGTTGCCTCAGCCGATGCCAATGCCGCTTCGGCGACCTGCACGTCTTCGTCGAGCGTGATCTGGTCCAACAGGGCCAACGACTGTCCGCGCGTGACCACGTCGCCTTCCGACACGTCAATGCTGGCAACCCTGCCAATGGTCTGGAACGCCAGAACCGAGGTTGATCCGGCCTCGATCGTTCCGGCAAAAGATCGCTGCCGGGTGGGATCGGCGGTGATGATTTCAGAGATGACCGGGCGGGCAACCTCGTCTGCCATCGCGGGGGCAAATGCCGACAACAGGATGACGCAGGCCAACGCTCTCATGGCTGCACCTCTGCTGCGATGACAGGTCGTCCGGGATAAAGCATCTGCGAGCCTGCGCCGACGACCAGTTGCCCATCGCTTAGCCCCGAGTCGATGACGACGCCGTCGACCTTGTAGTCACGCACCACGACTGGTGTGAGGTTCACAGTCATCGTTGCGCTGTCCACCGTCCACACGGCAGCCCCGTCACGTGTCGAAGTGAGCGATGTCCACGGCACCCGAATGGCCATCGGCCCGGCAAAGCTGACGTTGGCTACAACCGGCGCACCGATCACGGGAGCCCCCGTGATCGAGGTCACCGTGGCCTTGACCTTGGTCGTGCTCGTGGCCGAATCCACCAGCGGTGAAATCTCCGTCAGTTCGCCTTTCAGCGGCACGTCCGGCGTGTCCAGCAGGCTCAGGTTGACCGGCATCCCGATAAGCCCGTCGAGGTCGGCCCCGTCAGGTACATAGAACACCGCCTCGCGGCCCTCTTGTCCGGCGAGCCAGACCACGGTTTGTCCCGGACCAACGACCTGACCCGGCTCGGCCAGTCTTTCGGTCACGATGCTTGGCGCGGTGGCCCGCAAGACTGTGTCATTCACCGCAGTCTCGGCCTTTGATAACTGCGCTGCCGCCTGATCGCGCGCCGATTGCGCCGCGATAAGCGCCTCTGTCGCGCTGTCGACGTCCGATTGTGTGGCTGATCCGCGTGCCAGCAGGCCAACAGCCCGATCATTGGCCTGAGTCGCTTGCGTCAGTGCCGCGTCCGCCCCACGCAGGCTTGCTTTTGCAGCAGCCTGCGCCGCAAGGGCTTGTGTCGGATCAACACGCGCCAGTTCCTGACCCGCCGAGACGTTGTCCCCGGTGTGAACCGAAACCGACAGGAGCCGACCACCATCCCGGAACGCCGCCGGGAAACTCTCCTTGGCCTCGATGGTGCCGGTGAGGGAATACTGATTGACCTGCGGCTCACCTTTGACTGTCAGGATTTCTACAGCCAGTGAAGTTTCAGCCGGTGCCGTGACAGGAAAAAGTACAAGGCCTATGGCGACGAACACGCTAAGGAAGCGCATGGTACCTCCCGCACTCTGGCGTCTGAACTTGCTTGGCGAAGCATCGCCGCAAGTGGCCGGTACTGGCAACTGGATTCTTGCTCCCAGACGCGAGGTCATAATCACGCGAAAAGCCATGTGCCGGAACCCAGTTGCTTTTTGTGCTGATTTGACTAATATTAATGGTGCGACGTTACCTCTATCGACCGCTGTCTCCGTCTTCGGCCAGTCCATCGATTTTGCACTGACTGCGCCGGACCGCCACATGGTGTGGGCGGACTTTTGAGGAGATATCACGATGGCTACCGGCTCCGTGAAATGGTTCAACGCTACCAAAGGTTTTGGCTTCATTGCTCCCGATGGCGGCAAGAAAGACGTGTTCGTGCACATCACCGCCCTTGAGCGTGCTGGCATCCGCGAGCTTCGCGACGGTCAGAAAGTGACCTTCGACATCGAAGCTGGCCGTGACGGTCGTGAAGCTGCGACGAACCTCGCACTGGCCTGATTTCAGGCACATCGAAATTCTGACGGGCAGGGCGCAAGCTCTGCCCGTTTTCTTTTGGGTGCCGCAAATGTCATTCGTGAAAGGCACGGCGATCAGGGCTGTCGTTTGCGAACGCCCTGACCAAGATTGGATATTGTCAGGAGCGAACGCCACTAAAGCGCTTGGCCCAGTCTTCTCGCTCTTCGTCTGAAATCTTGCGGAACAGGACTTCCGGCACGGCAAAGGCGTGGCCGACAGGCAGAACCTCCAACGCCCGTGCGACTGCACCCGGCCAACTGCTTTCGGTCGTGCCCATGTCGCGCAGCATCTGCGCAGCAGCATCGGGGATGAACGGCTCGGACAAGATCGCGTAAAGCCGCACGAGGTTCAGTGACAGGCGCACGATGGCGGCAGCGGCGTCAGGGTCGGTCTTGTGAACGGTCCATGGCGCGGCCGATTGCAGATATTCGTTGCCCGCCACCCAGATCGCACGAAGCTCCAAGGCGGCCTTGCGGACCTCCATTTCCTCCATCAGGCGCTCGTAGGTGCGCACGCGGGTTTCCAGATCGGCGATCAGCGCAATCGCGCGCTCATCATAGGTGCCGCCCGCCGGAACAGCCGCGCCGTATTTGGCATTGCAGAACTTGGTGATGCGGCTGACGAAGTTGCCCAGCACGTCCGCCAGATCCTTGTTCACGCTCGACTGGAAGTTCTCCCATGTGAACTCGCTGTCCGAGCTTTCTGGCGCGTGGCTCAGCAGCCACCAGCGCCAATAGTCGGCGGGCAAGATCGACAGCGCCTGATCCATGAACACACCGCGCCCCTGCGAGGTCGAGAACTGGCCGCCGTCGTAGTTCAGATAGTTGA
>JBATMT010000449.1:0-2545 GCA_049289975.1 Paracoccaceae bacterium
GTCCGCGACATGAAGCGGATGGAGGAAGCCAAGCGGCGCTATCTGGAGGGGAAAGGGTGATGGTCAGAAAACACGCCTTTGCCGGAGCCAGATCAAATGCCCGCATTTCCATGAGTGGTATGATCAAGCCATGAGCAAGATGATCCGCCTCATCGAAAAAGGTCTGATGTTCGGCAATCTGGTGGCCGTCGACACCCCTGCCCTTGTCGAACGCTACAACCGGGCGCTCAAGCAGTTGATGGGCAAGGTCACCACGCTGACCGAGTTTCACATCGACCTGTCTGGCTATTCGCCGGAGGTGGGCGACGAGTTGAACGACATGAACTACCTCAACCCAAATGGGATGAATCGGCAGTTCATCCTGTTGACGACCGATCAGAAAGACGCGCCGCTGCTGAACGCCAAGTTTTCGACGTCTTGGGGCATACTCATGCGGTTCATTGCGGCGAATGAGGCGCAGCTTTTTGGGCTGACGGCGCGGGATGCCGTTGCGGGTGAACTGGAAAACACGATCTTCGATTTGACGTCTCCGGCGAAGTTGTTCGATATCCGGCGCGTGACTGTGGTGGCCGACACGACCGGACATCACATTGCCGGGGCCGAGAAGTTGACCGACATGATCGAGCGTTTCCGCAAGGAAGAAGATGCGTGGTTTGACGATGCTCTGATCGGGCAAATGATTGACCTGGCAAAGACCACGGGCGACGTGACACGCAATCCCATTGTCCTGAAGAACACGACCTTCGACCAAGGCAACTTCTGGACCTCGTTCTTTGGAGGGGTCTATGTATTTCGCGACACGCCGCATCCGGCGGCTATTGCGGTAGGCCCAAAGGAAGATCTGGGCAAGTTGCCAGTTGAGTATGTGTTCGATCTGACCGACCGCAACCAGATCGCCAAGTTTTTGGAAATCAACGATCTGGCCGAGCCAATCGTGCGGGCGAGGGGCGCGGATGCGGCAGCAATACTTCGGCAGAAGATGGATTTCATTCTTGTCGATCTGGCAGCCAAACTTGGTATTGACGCGGGCAACGGGTCGCGGCGCGAACTGAGGCTGATTGCCAATACCTTCTCAGAGAAGTTACCCGATGAGTTCCTTGGCCTTGCGGCGATGCTGAACTGGGTCGAGGCAGGCGGTCCGTGGCCGCGCATCACATCGTTGCATCCGTCCTACTTTTATACGCTGCGGGCCAAAGCCGGGCCGGACCGTGATCTGGTGAACATGCTGCTGTCCGAGTTGACGCCGCTCGACGTACGGCAGCTGTTCATTTGTCACAAGGAGCTATTCTACAGTCTGTATGCTGGTTGGTCGGACCAGAAACAGTCCTATGTGGCCGACTTTCTGGCGCGGGAATACCAGATGGACCGCGTTGGCACGCGCGAAGCCTTGTTCGGGCCAGAGCCTGACATGACTGATGCATCCCCTCGCGGGAGGAATCTTGTTGATGCTGTCGGTCCATGGGGCGCGGTGCGCAAGGCAGCATCAACGCCTCCGCCCATCAATCCCTGGGGACAGTCCAGAAAGGATCGCAGATGATCGCAATCATTCGCCTTGCGGTGGTCGGCTTCATTCTTTTGTCGATCGCGTACTTGTTGATCTCGATCTATTCCCGATCCGTCAGGCGCGAGAAGCTTGAGAAAGGATGGGATGCAAATCCTCCCGCCGGGGCTGGAGATGCAGAGCGGACAGCCCATATAGAGGCAGGGATGCGCGCCTATGAGCACGGACTTCGCAAGAAGCTGATCTGGCTCGTGTATATCATTCCGACGATTGCCATCGTGGTCATCGTATATTTCGTGAATTGGCAGTAGGAGAGCGGCTATGTCGGGTTACATGATCTGGGGGCTGTTGCTTCTTGCCATCGTCGTCGCCGGTGTGGTGCTGCACTTCCGCTATCCGGTCGGCAGCAGCGGACGTCGAAACCTGCGCTGGAGCATCTGGGGGGTCATCGCGCTCTTTGTCGGGCTGTTTCTGAATTACACTTTGCCGCAGCATGATATCGTTCGCGTCACCGACACCTACAATCGGTTGACAACCGTCGGGTGGGAGAACTCGATCTTCTATTCCTCGCCCGATACCGGCACGGCGGAATCGGCGACCACCCGGGATATCCGCTTCATCAACGGCGTCTTTCCAGATGAGTCGGTGATCGTTTACCGCAACGAGGACACTGGATGGGTCTGGCCGCCCTACTTCAAGTACGACAGCTCAAACCTGCAGGCTGAAGCGGCCAATTTGAAGTCGTCAAAGGAAGCTCCCAAATGGGTTTCGGTGACGCACTACGGCTGGCGGCTCCCGTTCTTGTCAATCTATCCCAATGCCGTGAAGGTGCGCGAAGTTGCCGGACCCGATGACACGAGCTTCCCTTGGCTGAACACCGTCATTCTAGTGATACTGGCGATGATCACGTTGACCATCCGCCGGATGTGGCTGCAATTCCGCGAACGAATGGTCGATCCAGTGATCGCAGATGCGAGCGACGTGTTGGACGATATTGATGCGCGCGCCGATGCCGCGCGAGCGGAAGTTCGCGGTTCCTGGGGG
>JBATMT010000450.1:0-3112 GCA_049289975.1 Paracoccaceae bacterium
TGACTGAAACGGCGCTTCGCACGTCGGCCTTTCCTGTGCTTCAGGACAGCAACGGGGTCGCGATCAAGCGAAACTTCATCCACGTCTCCGACCTGGTCGCGGCAATCTGCGCAGCACTGACGGCCCCCGCAGCGCGACAACGGCTCTACAACGTCTCGATGGACAAACCCGTCGACTACAACGAGGTGGCAAGCATACTGGCTGAACTCTACGGTCTGCCGGCCATACCACTCCGCTCGAGCTTTCACTCGACCTGGCTCTCAAATGCGAGAGCGCGGTTCGAACTGGACTGGCAGCCCGCCTACGACACACGTCGCCTCATCACAGAATCCTGGGCCTATACCCGTGCGCCGGAAGATACGCGGCGGGTCTGGTATCCGGGCTGACTCCGGCCCTCGGGCCGCACAACCAACCAAAAGACCAATCCTTGGGAGGACCAAAATGAAGCGCAGAACACTGATGGCCAGTGCCGTGGCCGCCTTTTGCATCTCTGGCGCCGCATGTGCGGAGGACAAGGTCATTGCGATTGTCGTCAAGGGCTTGGACAACCCGTTCTTCGAGCAGATCAACAAGGGCTGTCAGAAGTGGAACAGCGAGAACGCAGGATCCGGCTACAGTTGTTTCTACACCGGTCCCGCATCATCAGCCGATGAGGTGGGTGAGGTACAGATCGTGCAAGACCTGTTGCAGCGCCCAGACGTGGCGGCACTCGCGATCTCGCCGTCGAATGCACCACTGATGGCAAAGATGCTGCGGGAGCAGGCTCCGAAGATTCCGATCATGACAATCGACGCAGACCTGTCCGCAGAAGATGCCGACCTTCGGGCCACCTACCTTGGGACTGACAACTACCTGATGGGTGTAAAGTTTGCTGAACATCTGAAAGTGCTGAAACCTGAAGGAGGCTCCGTCTGCCTGCAACTGGGCAATGTCGCTGCGGCGAACATCAACGCCCGGGCCGCAGGAACACGAGATACTTTGGCGGGCGAAAAGGGCATTGAAAAACTGACCGGGCAGGGGGGGTGGACGGAAATCGCAGGCTGCCCCGTCTTCACCAATGACCAGGCGGATCTGGCCAACCAGCAAATGGCCGACACGTTTACCGCGAACCCCGACCTTACCGCCTTCATGTTGATCGGCGGTTGGGCTCAGTTTGCGCCGCAGGCCTATGCCCAAGTCACCGATCAGGTGATGGACAAGCTGAAGGACAAGTCGCTGGTGATTGTCGCGGGCGATACGCTGCCGCCACAGATGGAGGCCCTGAAAGCCGGGCGCAGTCATGTCCAGGTGGGTCAGCGCCCGTTCGAGATGGGCTATCGCGCCCCGTCGGTGATGATCGATCTGCTGGATGGCAAGACAGTCGAACCGGTGATCTTCACGGGGCTCGACGAATGCACGCAGGAGACTGCTGACAGTTGCATCGGCGGCTGACGGCTGAGCCGGGCTGGAGGACTCCCTGCTGCCAGCCCGGCTTTCAACATTCAACAACGGAGACTGCCATGAAAGCTCGGATTTCTGCGCTTGCACTTGCTGTTGCCCTTTCGGCAACGACAGGGTTCGCTCAAGAGAAGAAAACTCTCGCCTTCGTCGTCAACGGCGCGTCGGATTTCTGGAAGCTGGCCGAGGCCGGCGTGAAAAAGGCGCAAGAAGAGTTGCCGAATTACGACTTGCAGTTCAAATACCCCGAACAGGCCGCCGCAGCGATCCAGCAACGGCTGATGGACGATCTGGTGGCCGCAGGCGTGTCGGCGATCATGGTCTCGGCCGTTGATCCAAAGTCCTCGACCGAGGCGCTGAACCGGATCGGGTCTCAGGTCCCGCTCTTCACCACCGACAGCGATGCGCCCGATTCCAATCGCGTGGCCTATATAGGTTCGTCGAATACCGATGCCGGTATGCAGGCCGGCGAGATCGCCAAGAAAGCTTTGCCCGATGGCGGCAAATGCATAGGCTTTGTCGGGCTTCTGGGCGCCGACAACGCCCGCGAGCGGATCGACGGGATGAAGGCAGCTCTCAAAGGGTCGAAAGTCGAACTGATTGACGTGCGCGGCGATGATATCGACATGACCAGAGCCAAGCGCAACGTCGAAGATGCGCTTGCGGCAAATCCCGATATCGACTGCATGGTGGGCTTCTACAGCTACAACCCGCCGCGTATTTACGAGGTGCTGAAAGACGCCGGTAAACTCGGCGAGATTTCAGTCGTCGCTTTCGATGAGGATCCTATCACGCTGGGTGGGGTCCGCGAGGGGACCATTGCGGGAACTGTTGTCCAGCAACCCTACGAATGGGGCTATGAGGGCATGAAGCTGATGGCGGCGGTTCTTGAGGGAGACAAGTCCGGGATCCCCGAGAACAAGCTGGTGATCGTGCCAACCAAGATCATCGACGCCTCGAACGTCGATGCCTTCGAGGCCGAGCTCAAGGCCCGCATCGGCGGCTAAAGGCTCGGGCAAGATGCAGGCCGGAAATTACAGGCACCTCCATTCCGGCCTGCATCCCCTTTTGGAAAAGTGGCATGACATCCTTCCTGCGCCTTTCGGGCATCTACAAGTCATTCGGCCGCTTCACCGCGCTGGCGGGGGTCGATATCGCGGTCAATCCTGGCGAGGTGCTCGGGCTGGTGGGAGAAAATGGTGCGGGCAAGTCAACGCTGATGCGGATCATCGGCGGGATACATGCGCCCTCCGCTGGCCGGATCGAACTTGACGGCAAGATACTGGACCGGCTGACGGTCCCCCGTGCCATCTCGGCCGGGATTGCTCTCGTGCATCAGGAGTTATCGAACTTCGACAACTTGAGCGTGGCGGAAAACATCTTCGTTGGCCGGTTTCCCACGCACGGCGGACTGCTGCGGTTGGTCGATAGACGGGCCATGAACCGCGATGCCGACGCGCTTTTGTCACGACTGGGTGCGACTTTCGTTGGCAGCACGCGGCTGGCGCGCCTGTCCCTCGCTCAGATGCAACTGGCGGAGATCGCCAAGGCCCTATCGATGAACGCGCGACTGGTGATCATGGACGAGCCGACGTCGTCGTTGACTGCGACCGAAACCGACCGTCTGCTTTCGGTGATCGATGCCCTGCGCAGGGATGGCGTCTCCATCATCTTC
>JBATMT010000451.1:0-3915 GCA_049289975.1 Paracoccaceae bacterium
GACCGCAAGGCGGGCATGGCCATGGCCGAGGTCTTTCCGTTTCTCGCCCATCTCGACCTGCCGCATCTGGTCAAGATCGAGGATATCGACTTTTCGACCGTCGATCTGGCTTTTTGCGCCCTGCCGCACGCCACCAGTCAGGCCGTCATTTCCGCCCTGCCGCGTGACCTGAAGGTGGTGGACTTGTCGGCCGATTTCCGGCTTCGCGATCCGGCCGACTATGAGAAATGGTATGGCAAGCCCCATGCCGCCATCGACTTGCAAAAGGAAGCCGTCTACGGCCTGACCGAATTCTACCGCGAAGAGATACGCACAGCGCGGCTTGTTGCCGGAACCGGCTGCAACGCCGCAACCGGACAGTTCGCCATCCGCCCGCTGATCGAAGCGGGGCTGATCGACCTTGACGAGATCATCCTCGACCTCAAGGCAGGCGTCAGCGGGGCAGGCCGCTCGCTCAAGGAAAACCTGTTGCACGCCGAGCTATCGGGCGGCACTCACGCCTATTCGGCAGGCGGCACCCACCGGCATCTGGGCGAGTTCGATCAGGAGTTTTCCAAGGTCGCTGGTCGCCCGGTCCGCATCCAGTTCACACCGCACCTGATGCCCTTCAACCGCGGCATCCTCGCGACCGTCTATGTACGCGGTGACGCCGCCGCCATCCACAAGGCACTCGCCGACCGCTACGCGGACGAGCCGTTCATCCATGTCCTGCCGATGGGCCAGCTTGCCTCGACCCGCTCGATTGCCGGATCGAACTTCGCCCATATCGGCGTCGTGGCCGACCGTATCCCTGGTCGTGCCATCGTCGTGGCCGCGCTCGACAATCTGACCAAGGGGTCTTCCGGCCAAGCGATCCAGAACGCCAACCTTATGCTAGGCCTTCCCGAAACCTCCGGGCTGATGCTCGCCCCCGTATTCCCGTGACGATACCATGAGAAACCTCAAGAAAACCAGACGTATACAGGTCATTGTTATAGCGGCTCTGGCGTTGATCATCGGCACCGGCCTCATTGGGTACGGACTGAGCGACGGGATCAATTTCTTCCGCTCGCCCACGCAGGTCGTCACCGACAAGCCATCCGAATCCGAGACATTCCGCATCGGCGGCCTTGTCGAGAAAGGCAGCCTCGTGCGCGGCTCCGGCGAGACTGTCACCTTCAAGGTCACGGATACCAAAACCATCGTGCCGGTCAGCTACAAAGGCGTCCTACCGGACCTTTTTGGCGAAGGTCAGGGCATGATCGGCACCGGCCACATGCAGGGCGACACCTTCATCGCGACTGAAATTCTTGCCAAGCACGATGAAACCTACATGCCCAAGGAAGTCATCGACGCGCTCAAGGCGCAGGGCACCTATGTCGATCCCAAAGGTCAGGCGACCGCTGCCCCAGCAACGAATTAACCATTTCTGACGAGCCTTTCCCCGGCAATCTGGGGGCTCGCCATGAAAACCGTCGAAGACCTTGCCCGCGAAATCATTGCCCGCGAGGGCGGTTTTGCCAATGATCCTGCCGATCCGGGCGGCCCTACGAACTACGGTGTTACCCTCACCACGCTCCGCCGCCTTGGCCATGATCTGACCGGCGACGGGCGCACGGATCTGGCCGACGTCAAGGCGCTGACCCCGGACAAGGCTGTTGCCATCTACACCGAGCACTATTTCCGCCGCCCACGCCTGTCGGAACTGCCCGAGACACTACAGCCCGCGATCTTCGACATGTATGTGAACGCTGGTGCCAATGCCGTCCGGCTTTTGCAGCGCCTGCTGATCGACCTTGGCCACTCGCTTGCCGAAGACGGAGCGGTTGGCCCCGCCACCATCGCTGCCGCCAAAGCAGCTGCCCAGCCCGATCCGGTGCTGCTGGCCGACGCCTATGGCATCGCGCGGCGCAACTACTATTACCGCCTTGCCGACGCGCGCCCGGCGATGCGCAAGTTCGCCCGCAGTAATGACGGCGGCAAAGGCGGCTGGATCACCCGCGCCGAAGATTTCATCTCGCCGCGCTTCCACCTGACCATTGCAGAGCATCGCGAAAGGACCGCCAGATGGGCCTGATCGGAACGATTTTCGGCTCGCCAGCCGCAACAACTGCCATCGGCAATGCCGCGACCACCGTGGCCGAGGTGTTCGTGCCGAACGCCACCAAGAAGATGCAGGCCGCGCAAGATGCCTACATGGCCGCCATCGACGAACACGGGGCCGAGTTTCAGTATGCCGCCCCCGGTCCCTTCGACCGGTTCGTCAACGGGCTGAACCGCCTGCCGCGACCTATGCTGGCGCTCGGCACCATCGGGCTTTTCGTCTATGCGATGGTCGATCCCCTGGGCTTTGCCCGGCGGATGATTGGGCTGAACTATGTGCCTGAACCGCTCTGGTGGCTGCTGGCCGCCATCGTCGGCTTCTACTTCGGCGCACGCGAGGCGCATTACTTCCGGACCCGGCCAAACTCCATCTCACAGCCCGCAGCCAGTGCTCCTGCCGCCGTGCAGCCCTCCACCAACGTCAACCCTGCGCTGGATGAACTGCGCTCTCTCACCAAAGGCTGACGCACTTTCCCGCGACATCGCGGCGCAGCCCATTGGCCCGGCGCGGCAATCCCTCTATTGTCTCGCCATGATCACAGAGCTTGGCCATTTCTCCCTCACGCTTGCCCTCGCCATCGCGATTTTGCAGGCCATCATTCCCCTTGCCGGCGCGCAGACCAACCGCCCCGGCTGGATGGCGGTTGCCGCGCCCTTGGCGACGCTGCAATTCGCGGCCATAGCTGTTTCCTTTGCGGCGTTGATGCACGCCTTCGTCACCTCCGACTTCTCGCTGAAACTCGTGTACGAGAACTCGCACACGCTGAAGCCGATGCTCTACAAGGTCGCTGGCGTCTGGGGGAACCACGAGGGCTCCATGCTGTTGTGGGTGCTGATCCTGTCGCTCTTTGGTGCCAGCGCCGCATGGTTTGGCGGCGCGCTGCCGCCGCGACTGCGCGCGCGGGCACTGTCCATTCAGGCGATGATCGGCGTTGCGTTCCTGACCTTCATCCTCTTCACCTCGAACCCGTTCCTGCGCCTGTCCGAACCGCCGTTCGACGGGCGTGACCTTAACCCCCTGCTGCAAGACCCCGGCCTCGCCTTCCACCCGCCGTTCCTCTACCTCGGTTACGTGGGGCTCAGCATGGCCTATTCCTTCGCCATTGCCGCCCTGATCGAAGGCCGCGTCGACGCCGCATGGGCGCGCTGGGTCCGGCCATGGACGCTGGCCGCATGGATTTTCCTGACCATCGGCATCGCGCTTGGCTCGTGGTGGGCCTACTACGAACTTGGCTGGGGCGGCTTCTGGTTCTGGGACCCGGTCGAAAACGCCTCATTCATGCCCTGGCTTCTGGCGGCAGCCCTTTTGCATTCCGCCATCGTCGTGGAAAAGCGCGAGGCTTTGAAAAGCTGGACGATCCTGCTGTCGATCCTCGCCTTCGGCTTCTCGCTCATCGGTACCTTCATCGTGCGGTCCGGTGTCATCACCTCGGTCCATGCCTTCGCCAATGACCCCGAGCGTGGCGTATTCATCCTGATGATCCTTGCGGTCTTCATCCTCGGCGGCTTCACCCTCTTTGCCTTCCGCGCCGGGTCGATGCAGGCCAAGGGCATCTTCGGCATGGTCAGTCGCGAATCCGCGTTGGTGCTGAACAACGTCTTTCTCGCCGTGGCCGCCTTTGTGGTGTTCCTTGGCACCATCTGGCCGCTGGTGGCCGAGATCGCCTTCAACCGCAAACTCTCGGTCGGGGCGCCGTTCTTCGACAAGGCGTTCACCCCCTTCATCGTGGCGCTGGCCGTGATCCTGCCCATCGGTGCCATCATGCCGTGGAAGCGTGGCCGCATCCTTGCTGGCCTGCGCCCGCTCTACGGCGCGCTGGTACTGGCCGTGGC
>JBATMT010000452.1:0-4408 GCA_049289975.1 Paracoccaceae bacterium
GCTGTGGCGTGGGAAATGCACCTGTCTCAGGATGTCTATCACCTGACCCGCAACTTCGCGCCCTACGCCCACAAGCCGCCGTTGCTGTTCTGGCTCATCAACCTCGTCTGGCTCATCGGCGGCAGCGAATTTGCCGCCCGTCTCGTTGGACCAGCCTTTGCTGTATTCGCTCTTGTCGGCACAGCCGCGCTCGCCCGGCGCATTTGGGAGGGCCATGTCGGCACCGGCATCCGTGCCGCAGCGATCCTGTCGGGCTTTCTCATTTTTGCGCTCTACGGCAGCGCCACCATGTTCGACACAATGCTCACGCTGGCGGTGCTGGCCGGCATTGCCTCGCTCTGGACCATTGGTGAAGGGCAGGGCGACCAGCCAAACCAGACGTGGGGACCATGGCTCGTGCTCGGCCTTGCCTTCGGACTGGGCACCTATGCCAAAGGACCGGTGATCCTCGTTCACCTTCTGCCACCGCTGCTGACCATGAGCCTCTGGGCGCCGCGCCCACCGTTCTGGGGAAGGATTGCCAAAGGCACGGGCCTCGCGCTCGCGACTGGCCTTGCCTTGGTGGCGCTTTGGCTGATCCCGGCGCTCGTGACCGCCGATGCCGCCTATCGCAAGGAACTGCTCTGGACCCAGTCCTTCGACCGTGTCGCAGGCGGCATGGCCCACGACCGGCCCTTCTGGTTCCTCTGGGCGCTGCTGCCAGTGATCTTGTTCCCGTGGGGCTGGTCATGGCGGCTCTGGCGCGCAATGGCTGCCACATGGCGCGCCGACGCAGGCATCCGCCTGTGTGGCATCTGGGCCATCTCGGGCCTGATCCTGTTTTCCTTCGTTTCCAGCAAACAGGCCCACTACCTCGTGCCGGAACTCCCCGCGCTCGCCATGATATTCGCGCGGCTCCTCAGCCAGCCCGGCCGCGTAGGTCGCGGCCTGTTCTTTGCACCGATGGCGGTTCTTGTCGTGGCCGCGCTCACCGCAGCCATCGCCGTGGGTATCGTCCCCAAGATCACGCTGCCCGCCGATCTGACACCACTTGTCCTTGGTATATTCGCCGCAGTCCTTGCCGCGCTGGCCATCCTGGCGTTGCGCCTGCCATTCCTGCCCGGCCATCTGGCAATGGGCTGGGGGATCGTGCTGGCACTTCACGGCCTTATCTATTTTGGCGGCATCGGCGCGCTTTACGATTCACGCATCCTCGCCAGCAAACTCGCCGCCAACGCGGGGCAGGGGCTGGCCATCACCGGCGACAGCTACAGCGCCGAGGTGAACTTCGCGCTCCGCGCAACCCAGCCCATCGCCACGCCGCAAACGCCGTCCGAACTGAAAGACTGGGCAACCGCTCATCCGCAGGGTCTCGTCTTCGGCCCGATCCGCAGCGCACCCATAACCGCGCCGCCGAAGGATCAGGTGTCCTTCAACGGCGAGGAAATCGGGATCTGGCCCGCCGAAACGGTCGCGATCAGCGTTCGGGAATAAGCCCGCGTGGACTGAACCTCAGCACCAGCAGCAAGATCACACCCATGGTGATGGTCCGCATCTGCGCCGCGCTGTCGATCAGGTAGTGTTTCAGCGTCGAGGTATCGTCCATGCCTTGCGTAACGCTCCACATCAGCGCATTGCCCCACGGCTCAACCTTGATCCACAGGAACCAGATCAGGAACGCCCCAAGGATCGCACCCCAGTTGTTGCCTGACCCGCCGACGATAACCATCAGCCAGATCGTGAAGGTGAAGCGCAGCGGCGTGTAGCTGCCGGGCGTCAACTGGCCGTCGAGCGTGACAAGCATTGCGCCCGCCATGCCGCAGACCGCCGAACCCAGAATGAAGATCTGCAAATGCCGACCTGTCACGTTCTTGCCCATCGCCCGCGCCGCCGTCTCGTTGTCGCGGATCGCGCGCATCATCCGGCCCCATGGGCTCTTCAGCGCCAGTTCACAGGCCCACAACAGTAGCAGCAACACCGTCAGGAACAGCGCGCCATACAGCAGCTTAACCATGATCGTCGATGCCGTCACCGGGTCCCAGCCCATGCCCGTCACCCAATCGTGAAACCGCGGCGAGGCTTGCAAATTGATCTCGTCCGGCACCGGCCACGGACGGGGAATGTTGATCACGTTCTTCACGCCGCGATCCAGCCAATCCTCGTTTTTCAGGATCGCCACGATGATCTCGCCGATCCCCAGCGTAGCAATCGCCAGATAGTCCGACCTGAGGCCAAGGGCGATCTTGCCGATCACCCAGGCCGCACCGGCTGCAAACAATCCGCCCACCGGCCATGAAATCAGCGCCGGCAGGTCAAGGCCGCCAAGGTTACCATAGGCCGCCGGATTGTTAGATTCGATGAAGGTGATCGCCGGATCGACAATCGCGCGGTAGACGAAGAACCCTCCGATCAGCAGCGCCGCCATCGACAGAAGCCGCGTCCGCCCCGTCGTCCGTCCATAAAGCGCCACCGCCGCCGCAATCACCGCCGCTCCCATGACGAAGCCTGCAATCAGCCGATAGACCCCGCTACCGACCCAAACCTCGGGCACCACCGGCGATGAAATCAGCACCGGCGCCAGCCCGCCCAACGCCACAAAGCCCACGATTCCGGTGTTGAACAGGCCCGCATAGCCCCATTGCATGTTCACCCCCAGCGCCATGATCGCCGAGATCAGGCACAGGTTCATGATCACCAGAGACGAGTTCCAGCTCCCGGCGAAAATGGTGAACTGCTGTCCGCCCGCCGGGCCGATGTTCAGCTTCCATATACCCTCCAGCACGAAGAGGAAGGCGATGATGCCAAACAGCGCAAGATTGCGAGAGTTCATCTTCATACCGCTTTCCCCTTGAAGATGCCGGTCGGCTTGAACAGCAAGACGATGATCAAGATCGCGAAGCTGACCGAGAATTTATAGTCGGTGGACAGGATCTGCAGCAGCCCGTCCGGCGCCCAGCTTTCCGGCACCAGATAGGTCACCACCTTCTTCCACGCATAGGTCACGCCCACCTCCGAGAAGGCGACAAGGAAGCCCCCGGCAATTGCTCCCAGCGGGTTACCAAGACCACCCACGACCGCCGACGCAAAGATCGGCAGCAAAAGCGCGAAGTAGTTGAATGACTTGTAACTTTTGTCCAGCCCATAGAGCGTGCCTGCAATGACCGCCAGCGCCGCAGCGATGATCCACGTCACCCGCACCACCCGTTCCGGGTCGATCCCCGACAGCAGCGCCAGATCCTCGTTGTCCGAGAATGCCCGCATCGATTTGCCGGTCCGCGTGGTGTTCAGGAACCAGAACAGCGCCACCACCACGATAACCGCCGAAATCAGTGTCAGCCCCTGCGTCGTGCGCAGCGCCAGCCCTTCCGAAAGACCCGTCGCCGCCTTGAAACTGTTCGGCTCGATCAGGAACTTCACCCCATCGGTGAACTTGATCTCTTCGACGCCAATGACAAACCTTGTGACCCCGGCCATCACGAACATCACGCCCATCGACACGATCACCAGAATGACCGAACTGGCCTTCTGTCGCCGATAGAAGCGATAGACATAGCGATCGGTCACCAGCACCAGCATCGCCGTCACGGCAATCCCTAGCGGCAAGGCCAGCAAAGCGGTTGGCAACGGCCCAAGCGTGATGCCATGCGATTGCAACCACCATGTCCCAAGGATCACGATCCCGGTGCCAAAAGCCATCGTGTCGCCATGGGCGAAGTTTGAAAACCGCAAGATGCCATAGATCAGCGTCGCCCCGAGCGCCCCAAGCGCCAACTGCGCCCCATAGGCCGCCGCAGGGATGAACACGAAATTCAGGAAGGCGACGATTGCGTTAAGAATGTCCATGTCAGCCCCCAAGGAACGTGCGGCGGACATCGGGGTCGGCCATCAGCGCGGCTCCGGTGTCGGTGTAACGGTTGCGGCCCTGCACCAGAACGTAACCCTGATCGGCAATGTCCAAAGCCTGTCGGGCGTTTTGCTCCACCATCAGGATCGAGATCCCGGTGCGCGCCACCTCGATGATCCGGTCGAACAATTCATCCATCACGATGGGCGACACACCCGCCGTCGGCTCGTCCAGCATTAGCACCTTGGGCTGCGTCATCAGCGCCCGACCCACGGCAACCTGCTGGCGCTGACCGCCAGACAATTCGCCCGCCGCCTGCCGCCGCTTTTCCTTCAGGATCGGGAACAGGTGATAGACCTGCTCGATCGTATCCTTGAAATCGTCGGTACGAATGAAAGCCCCCATCTCGAGGTTCTCTTCCACCGACATCGACGGGAACACGTTGTTGACCTGCGGCACAAAGCCCATGCCCTTGCGGACGCGCTCTTGCGGCGACAGTTGCGTGATATCCTCGCCATCCAGCTTCACATGGCCGCCGCGCAGCTTCAGCATCCCGAAAACCGCCTTCATCGCGGTGGACTTGCC
>JBATMT010000453.1:0-3859 GCA_049289975.1 Paracoccaceae bacterium
CACTTCATCGTCGGGCGCGACCATGCCGGCCCCGGCAAGAACAGCCAGGGCAAGGATTTCTACGACCCCTACGCCGCGCAAGAGATGGTGGCCAAGCACCAGAAGGAAGTCGGCATCGAGATGGTCGACTTCAAACAGATGGTCTATGTCCAAGAAAAGGCACAGTATTTCCCGATCGACGAAGTGCCCGAAGGCTCGACCGTTCTGGACATCTCGGGCACCGAACTGCGCCGCCGCCTACGCGAAGGTCTGGATATTCCCGACTGGTTCTCGTTCCCCGAAGTGGTGACGGAACTGCGCCGCACCTCGCCGCCGCGCGCCAAACAGGGCTTCACCGTGTTCTTCACCGGCCTGTCCGGCTCGGGCAAATCCACGATTGCCAACGCGCTCATGGTCAAACTGATGGAGATGGGCGGCCGCCCGGTCACGCTGCTGGATGGCGATGTGGTCCGCAAGCACCTCTCATCGGAACTCGGCTTCTCGAAAGAGCACCGGGACATCAACATCAAGCGCATCGGCTATGTCGCGTCCGAGATCACCAAGAACGGCGGTATCGCCATCTGTGCACCCATCGCGCCCTATACGGCCACCCGCCGCGCGGTGCGCGAGATGGTCGAAGCCTATGGTGCCTTCGTCGAAGTCCACGTCGCCACCTCGATCGAAGAATGTGAACGCCGTGATCGCAAGGGCCTCTACAAGCTCGCACGCGAAGGCAAGATCAAGGAATTCACCGGCATCTCCGACCCGTATGAGGCCCCCACCAAGGCCGAACTCGTCGTCGATACCGAGAATGTCGAGGTCGACAACTGCGCCCATCAGGTGATCCTGAAGCTGGAAAGCATGGGCCTGATCAAGGCCTGACGGCAGCCATTGCCTTTCGGAGCGCGCGGCGGGAAACTGCCGCGCGTTCTGCTTTTGAAGGCCCCCATGAATATCCTCGCCCTGTCAGGCAGCCTGCGCGCCGCCTCGACCAACACGTCGCTCTTGCGCGCGCTGGCCGCCCTCGCGGAGCCGCCCGTTCAAGTCACGCTCTTTGCTGGCTTGGCGGACCTGCCGCTCTTTTCGCCCGACCGCGAGGGCGACCAAACCCCCGCCCCGGTCCTTGCCTTCGCCGCAGCCGTCCGCGCTGCCGATGGGCTTGTTGTTGCCTGTCCCGAATATGTCCACGCCCTGCCCGGCGCCTTCAAGAACGCCATCGACTGGCTGGTGTCGCGCGACGAGATCATCGACATGCCTATCGCCCTTCTGCACGCCTCTCACAGGGGCGACGATGTGCTGACCGACCTGCGCCGCGTCCTTGGCACCGTCAGCACCCGCTTCACGCCCGATATCTTCGCCCGCTTCACGCTGAACAAGCGCACCTCTGACGAGATCGCCGCGCATTTCCGCAACGCTGGCCCCGCAAGCGAGTTGCAAGCCTTCCTCAACCGCTTCGCCGCCTTCATCGCCACGCCGGAATGAAAAAGGCCCCGGCATTGCCGGAGCCCATACTCGCCGCGATATGATAAACGGATCAGGGCGTCATGCGCCGCAGCAGCCCGTCTTTCAGCACGAACTGGTGGAACAGCGCCGCCAGTGCATGCAGACCCGCGATGATCATCATGGCGTTCATCGCAAGAACATGGATATCGCCCAGATCTTCAATGCCCAGATACCACGCACCCGCGCCCAGCGCCGGGACAAGGATCATCAGAAGATAAAGCGCACGGTGCGCCCAAAGTGCGGCAATATCCATCAGCGAGCCTTCGCTCGCCGCTTCCGGCGCGCCAGTGGTGAAGCGCACGATCAGCCGCACGATGGCCAGTACCATAACAGCCACACCCACATAGACGTGGAAGTTGGGCGTCAGGCCCGTGACGACCTCGCCATCAAGGTGCTTGTGCAGAAAACGGCCCATACCCTCGCTGATCAGGTAGTTTGCGCCGATGAGAAGAGCGATGGCCCAATGCAGAGCGATCTGCAGGCCGCTGTAGGAAGTCTTGGTTTGCATCTGTAACCTGTCCGGTTGCCTCAGTGAGTTAGCCCGTCACGCGAAACGTGCGGCCTTGCCCCCAAATTGGTCAGGAAACGCCCCCATTCAATAGCTTTTCCGGGGCACAGGCCCGCCGTCTACCAAAAGTTGACGGCGAATCCCGGCTTTTCGCCTTTTCAGTGGGCGCTGACTGGCTGCATCTCGTTCTGGCGCGCCAGAAGGAACGCCAGCTTCCTGTCGGCCACCAGCGCCAAACGCGCCCCGTCGGAATCATGAACCGCCCAGAGCGTTTCCAGATCACCCGCCTGCGCGCGCATGTCTCCCGGCAGATCGGCAACCGCCACCGGCCGCACATAGACGATCGGTTCTTGCGTGACCGGCCCGAATTCAAATGTCTCGTTCATGCCTGCCTCCTTAGGTTTTCTTGATGCGGATCGTCTGCACAACCGTCTCGGGAACCGAGCGGTGCAGGTCCACATGCAGTAGGCCATTTTCCATCGACGCCCCCGCCACTTCCACCCCGTCCGCAAGCACGAAGGCTTTCTGGAAAGCCCGCGCCGCGATTCCACGGTGCAAGAACAGTCGTCCTTCTGCCTCGTCAGCCTGACGGCCACGGACCACCAACTGGCGATCCTCGACCGTTATCGAAAGATCCGCCTCGCGGAACCCTGCCACGGCAAGGGTAATGCGAAAGGCGTTCTCACCGGACTGTTCGATGTTGAAGGGCGGATAACCGTCGGTCCCGCTTTTTGCGGTCCGCTCGACCAGCCGCTCCAGCTGATCAAAGCCCAGAAGAAACGGATGTGCGCCAAAAGTCAGTTTCGTCATCGCAGGCAAGCCCTCGGAAAGAAGCGACATTGCGTCAGGGCCCCACACTGGCAACCCCGCGATTGAATATGGGGAGACAGCGCGACAAGGGCAAGAGACCTGACCACCGGGTCAAGAATCTTTCCTCAAAAGCCGGTTTCTGCTATATTTACTGGCCTACCGAGACCAAGAATCGAGTCGGAAAGTCGCAGATGAACGCCCACTACGAAATGGACACCAACGAGGTTCTGCGCGTAAAACTCGAAGTCCTTCGACAGGAACACCGCGACCTCGACGAGGCTATTCACGCGATGGAAGCCGCGGGCCGTGCCGATCAGCTTACCCTGCGCCGCCTCAAGAAGCAGAAGCTGCATCTGAAGGACCAGATCGCGCGCCTTGATGACATTTTGATCCCCGATATCATCGCCTGAGCGATTGCAGCGGCTTGCTGCATGGCTATAGTGCGCGCTCCATTAGGCCGGGGGACGGAATGAGCGTGAAAGTCGGCATCATCATGGGTTCGCAGTCGGACTGGCCGACGATGAAGCTCGCCGCCGAAATCCTCGATGAGCTCGGTGTGGTCTATGAGACGAAGATCGTCTCGGCCCACCGCACCCCCGATCGGCTGTGGGCCTATGGCAAGGCCGCTGCCGGGCGCGGCCTTCAGGTCATCATCGCCGGGGCCGGAGGGGCCGCGCACTTGCCGGGCATGATGGCTTCGAAAACCCGAGTGCCAGTCATCGGTGTGCCGGTTCAGACCAAGGCCCTGTCGGGCGTCGACAGTCTTTATTCCATCGTGCAGATGCCCAAGGGCTATCCGGTCGCCACCATGGCCATCGGCTCTGCCGGCGCCGCCAACGCCGGCCTTCTCGCCGCAGGTATCCTCGCCCTGCAAGACCCGAGCCTTGCCCAGCGTCTTGATGCATGGCGCGAAGCCCTGTCCGCCTCCATTCCCGAAGAGCCTGCCGATGACTGATGTCTTGCCCCCCGGTTCTACCATCGGCATTCTTGGCGGTGGCCAACTGGGCCGCATGCTGTCGGTCGCCGCAGCCCGGCTCGGCTATAAAGCCCATATCTACG
>JBATMT010000454.1:0-9129 GCA_049289975.1 Paracoccaceae bacterium
GTGTGGGACGCCATGTGCCGCACGATCATGTCGGCAGGCTCGCGCCGTGGGGCGATGATGGCGACGATGCGCTGCGACCATCCGGACATCGAGTCGTTCATCGAGGCCAAGCAGGATGCGGCACGGCTCAGGATGTTCAACCTGTCGGTGCTGGTGACCGATCCGTTCATGGCGGCGGTCAAGGCCGACGGGCCGTGGCAACTGACCTTTGGCGGCATGGTCTTCAAGACGCTGCCAGCGCGCGATCTGTGGAACAAGATCATGCGGGCGACCTTTGATTATGCCGAGCCGGGCGTGATCTTCATCGACCGTATCAACCAGATGAACAACCTCGCCTATGCCGAAACGATTGCGGCGACCAACCCCTGTGGCGAGCAACCCCTGCCGCCCTATGGCGCGTGCCTTCTGGGGTCGGTCAACCTTGCGCGGCTGGTCGATGATCCGTTCGGCAAGAAGGCGAAACTGGACCTTGTGGCGCTGGACGATCTTGTGCGGACGGCGGTGCGGATGATGGACAATACCGTCGATGCCAGCCGCTTCCCGTTGCCGCAGCAAGAGGCCGAGGCGCAGGCCAAGCGGCGGATCGGGCTGGGCGTGACCGGGCTGGCGGATGCGCTGCTGATGGTGGGCTTGCGCTATGGCTCGGTTGCAGCAGCCAAGGCGACCGAGGACTGGATGCACGCCATCGCGCGGTCGGCCTATCTGGCGTCGGTCGATCTGGCGCGCGAAAAGGGTGCCTTCCCGCTGTTCGATGCCGAGAAGTTCCTTGGTTCGGGCACGATGCAGCATATGGACGGCGATGTCCGCGAGGCGATTGCCAAGCATGGCATCCGCAATGCGCTTCTGACGTCTATCGCGCCGACCGGGACGATCAGCCTTTATGCAGGCAACGTCTCGTCGGGGATCGAGCCGGTCTTTGCCTATGCCTACAAGCGCAAGGTCTTGCAGAAGGACGGCTCGCGGACCGAGGAAGAAGTCGTGGACTATGCCGTGCAGCTATGGCGCGAGCGATTTGGCGACAAGGCCTTGCCGGAGTATTTCGTCAACGCCCAGACGCTGCCGCCGATGGACCATGTGCGGATGCAGGCGGCGGCGCAGAAATGGATCGATTCGTCGATCTCGAAAACGATCAACTGCCCCGAGGACATGTCGTTCGACGCGTTCAAGGACGTCTATATGGCGGCGTGGGATCAGGGCTGCAAAGGCTGTACCACCTATCGCCCGAATGCCGTCACCGGGTCGGTGCTGACCGTCAGCGAGACCAGCGAAGCGGCACCGGGCGAAGCGGCGGCACAGGCGCGCACCGGGCAGCCGGCGGACGGTGAGGTGATCTATCTGTCCGAGCCGCTGGACCGGCCGCAGGCGCTGGAGGGGGCGACCTACAAGCTGAAGTGGCCCGACAGCGAGCACGCGATCTACATCACCATCAACGATATCATCCAGTCGGGCCATCGCCGGCCGTTCGAGGTGTTCATCAACTCCAAGAACATGGAGCACTATGCCTGGACCGTGGCGCTGACGCGGATGATTTCGGCGGTGTTCCGGCGCGGGGGCGATGTGTCCTTTGTGGTCGAGGAACTGAAGGCGGTGTTCGATCCGCGCGGCGGGGCATGGATGGAGGGGCGCTATATCCCCTCGATGCTGGCGGCGATCGGCGGCGTGATCGAGCGGCACATGATCGCGATCGGGTTCCTGTCTGGCGAGGGGATGGGGCTGAAGACCGATCCCAAGGCGGCGGTCATGGCGGTAGGGGAGACCCCGCGCGGCCCGGCCTGCCCGTCGTGCGGTCAGTTCGGCTTGCAAAAGATCGAGGGTTGCATGACCTGCCCAAGCTGCGGGTATTCGAAGTGCGGGTGAGGGGGAGCCTCGCGCAGAAGTAACAAGCTTTGTGTTCTTTGACCGGGGGCAGGCATGGTTTGCGCCGGTCCGTCCCTGCGGTGAGCGCTGGCCGTGAAATAGGGCGTTTCCGTCAGATGGTCAGTCTTCGGCCCTGTCTCAACCCCAGCAGGCTGAGAAGTCCCATCAACGCGAATCCGATACTGGCGGGAAGCGGAAGCTCGAACGCGCGGTAGGTGCCTGAGAGGATGGTCGCTCCGGACTCGTAGTAAGTGCCGTTCGGGACCCAGTAGGTGTAGAGGCTGCAATCGCCGGTGCAGGTCCATGTGCCGTTCGGTGAAAACGTCAGGTTGGCATAGGCGTTGGGGGCGGGGGTCGAGAGGGTGCCGGTAAGCTGGTATTGGCCGGCGTTGATCCGTGTCTGGCCGAGCGTGCCAAACCAGAAGTGTATCGCTGCGCTTGTGGTGCCGGAGATGACGGGGTTCGGGAACCAAGTCTCGCTGCGGAGCAGGATGAAGGAATAGACCTCGGACGTGGGGAAGAGGCTGAAGATATAGGATTGCATGACGGTCGAGGGATCGTCGTTCGTCAGGCTGATGTTCAGAAAGCGGGGCTGAACGGTTGCGGCGGTGACGGGTGTGACGAACGCAAGGCAACCGAGTAAGGCGAAAACCAGCTTTCTCATCGACAGGTCCCCCCGGATATGGCGCGCTTTGTGGTGCGCCTTGTCGTTGGGGAAAGAGATCATTCAATTGGGGCAAAATCTTGTTGAAGTGGCCCGGTTTGAAATGAAAAGGGGCGATGGACTGGCCATCGCCCCTGAAAATCCTTGCCGTCAGGTCGTGATCAGGTGCGGCGCTTGCGCATGCCCATCAGGCCAAGCATGGCCAGCGCCGAGGCGGCGAGCGGCAGGGCAGGGGCGACGGGTACGGCGGCCAGTTCAATATTGCCGACATCGAAGTGCGAGCAGGTGTCGGAACAGTCGCCGACATTGCCCTTCTTGTTGATCGGTACGAGCGCCTGAATGACCAGCGATGTCAGGCCCACGAACTTCTCGCCCAGAAGGACGGTGTAGGCTGCGGTGCCCTCGCCCATGTTGAACAAGAGTTCGGCCACGACGTTTTCGCCCTGATAGCCCTTTACCGAGACATTGTTGTAGGTCTTGGTGGTGCAGTTGTCTTTCTTGCAGGTGAAATAGTCGAAGCCCCACGGCGTGATGTCGAAGCTGATCGCGTCGAAGATGCCTTTCATGGTGAAGGTCATCGCAGAGGGTGCGGGCGAGTTCTGGGCGTCGATGTGGCCGGGGCCGTAGTCGCCAAGGCCGCTGTTGCCGGTGACGGTGATGCCATCCTCGGTGTAGGTGTCTTCGCCGATCATCTCGGGTCCGAAATTCGAGAAGGTCATCGTGGCGGCGCTGGCTGACGTGGTCAGGGCGCACAGTGCCAAAGCTCCGGCCAAGCCGGTCATATTCATGCGCATCGGTCCCCACCCATTCGCTTATGTCGAAACAGCAAACCGCATACGTACATTCCGCTCAACCGTGGGGCTGTACAATTGCCGCGTCAACAAGGAACCGACAGGTTGCGCAACAAAGTTGTGGAATGATGCAGTGGACACGCAAAATGTGGGTGTCAGCGGACGGTTTTCTTGCGCTTGCCTACTTCTTGCGGCGGGTCAGGATCATTCCGACGATGATCAGCGCCACGCCTGCGGCCTTGATCCAGACGCCCTCGGCGCGGCCAAGCGCCAGATCGAGCGCCACGCCCGAGATCATCTGACCGGCGATGACCAGAAGCGCGGTCATGGTGGCGCCGATGCGAGCGACGAGCCAACTGCCCGAGGCAACGAAGAGGACGCCGATGGTGCCGCCCAGCCATGCTGTCCAGGGTGCGTCGGGCCAGCCGTTCGGCAGGAGGCCGCCCCAGATCAGCGCGACCGCCGAGAGGAAGGCGAAGCCGACGATGTGGTTCCAGAACGAGGCCGTCATTGGCGAGGTGGCGAGGCTGAGCCTGCCATTGATCGAGCGGCTGACGCCGACGAGCGTGCCTCCGGCGAGCGCGAAGAGGATGGGAAGGATCATGCGGCGATCCTTCCCGAAAAGATGATGAGCAAGCTGCCCGCTAGGATCAGGGCGACTGCGCCGAAGTCTGTCGGCTCGATCTTGCGGCGGGGCAGGCCGAACCAGCCGAAACGGTCAGACAGAAGGCTGAAGCCCGCCTGACCGACAAGGCCAAGCGCCAGAGTGCCAGAGAGGGCAAGCACGCTGTTCACTGTGGTCGAGGTCAGCATCACGGTGAAGGCGCCGGAGATGCCGCCGAGATAGGCCCAGATGGGCGGGGTGGCGGCGGGCGAGGTGATTGCGCCGCGACGGCCAAAGCGCAGGGCCGCAAGAAAGATCAGTGCAGCGATGGTGCCGGTGCCGTGCGCCATCCATGAGGCCAGAAGTGGTGTGCCGTTGGCGGCCCACTGGCCATTGAAGAGCACCATCAGTGTCAACAGGCCGCCCGAGGCGAATGCGAGCCCATAGGCCATTCCCTGTCGCCCCATCTGTCTCTCCTGCGCGGGTGGTGATGCGCCGCACCATGCCCGCGTGCGGGGCCAGCCGCAAGGTCTGCTCAGGGCGCGGTGGCGAGGCCAACGGTGAACGACGGAGTGCCATCCCACAGGTAGGATTGCAGGTGGAAATTGCCGTTCACCGAGGCGTTCAGCGCGTCTAGCCCCATGCGGGCGCTGAGGGTGGGCGCGTCTGACAGAAGCGAGATGCCCATGTTCGCGCGGTTGTCGCTGATGTCATAGCCGAGCGCATCGAGTATGGTGGGAAAGACGTCGATCATCGTGCCGGGGTGGTCGATGATGGTGCCGGGCGAGCCGGGGATGATCAGGCTGACGAAGTTGCGGCGCTGGCCGCCGCCGTCGACATAGGCCGCGATTTCGGGTTCGAGCGTGTTCTTCATCGCCATATGGTCGCTCATCACGGCGATGACGGTTTTGTCGGCGATGCCAAGTCTGGTGACTTCGTCGATCAGCGTCTCGATTTCGAGCCCGGTGCAGTTGATCGCGGCAGGCAGGCCGCTGTGTTCGGTGACGGGGAAGGTGCAGCTATCATCGAGAAGCGCGTCGGGGCCGTGGGTCGAGACGGTGAGGAGCGACAGAACGAAGGGCTTGTCGGCGGCGGCGAGGGTGGCGAGTTCCTTGCGGGCGGCCTCGAACAGGACTTCGTCGTTCAGGCCCCAGAGGTTCATGCGGGGATCGGCGGCATAGGCCGGGTCGGTGCCGCGACCGAAAAAGCGGGTGTAGCCGTGGGACCGGAAGAACTCGCCCTTGGAAAAGACTTCGAGGTCGGAGCCGTTCATGTAGCTGCCGGTGTAGCCGTCGGCGGCAAGGATGTCGCCAAGGCAGGTGACGGGTTCGAGGAAGTCGGCGAAGTCGACCTTGGCATCGGCGGTGGCGCGGGACTTGGTGCGGACGTGGAACACGCCGCGCGGATAGAGCGGCACGCCGCATTGAGTGGCGACGAGGCCGCCTGCGGTGAAGCCGGTCTCGTCCAGTTGGGCGACGTTGCGGGCAGAGACGGCGCGATCCTCGATCCGGGCAAGGGGTGCGAAGGCGGCGGCGGTTTCGGGGATGTCGCGATATGTCCGCTCGATGCTTTCCATATAGACGATGACGAGGTTCATCGGGCGCGCGGGCCGGGCGGTAATGTCGGGCGGCAAGACGGTGCGTTCAGGCACGAGGCGGGCATAGGCGGGGTTGGGCACCAGAAGGCGGAAGACGTAGGCCGAGACCGGGTTGACCAGCAGAAGGCCGGCGGTCAGCAGATAGAGGATCGGCGTCGTCCAGCGGACCCGGCGGGCAAGGGCGATGGCTCCGGTGATGGCAAGCAGCAGCGCCAGCCCCTGTTCGGCGATGCGACCACGGAAGCTGCCGAAGCCGACGGTCGCCATTTCGCCCAGACGGTTTTCGCGGGCGGTGATCAGCAGTGACTGGATGTCATGGGTGCCAAAGGCCGACTGGCTGAAGGCGAAGGGCACCAGCGCAGTGAAGGCGAAGATGAAGGCGCCAAGCGCCAGTCGGCGGGATACCGGCAAGGGGCGGGTGGGCAGGAGCGTGACGACGGCGGCGCAGATGAGGATCAGCGCCTCGAAGGCGAAGGTCGATTTGGCCGAAAGGTCGCGCGGAAACTGGAAAAAGGCGATGGCCTCGTAGCAGAGCGCTGCGGCAAAGCAGGCGGCCACGACGGCGCGGGCGATGCGCGACCACAGGCTCATGGCGCGCTACCCATGAGGGCGCGCGGGCGCGGCGTTTGAGAAACCGGAGCAAGGCTGCAAGAAACGGCGAACTGAGTCACAAAACCCCCATTGCCCCCAAATACGCGGTGGCGACATTGAAAATCGGTGGTTACGCACGTTTCCTGTTGTCATAGTACTGTCATATGCGAGCGCATTTCCACGGGGCTTTGCGAGGCGGCTGTTCGCGGCCCGAAAGTGTTGCCGTTCTGCGCTTGACTCGGGCGGCACGGGCTATATAAGCCGCCCGTCCCGGGTCATATGGCCCTGAACATCATTGGTGTTGGTGGACCCCGCAAGGGGAAACCTGTCGGCCGCAAGGCAAAGGACAACGCCCTTCATAGCTGCCCTTTGGGCGGTGCCTTACAACGAAGGAGATCAGCGGTGACCAAACGCACCTCTGCCAAGTACAAAATTGACCGCCGGATGGGCGAAAACATCTGGGGTCGTCCGAAGAGCCCGGTGAACAAGCGTGAATATGGCCCCGGCCAGCACGGCCAACGCCGCAAGAACAAGCTTTCCGACTTTGGTACGCAGCTGCGCGCCAAGCAGAAGCTGAAGGGCTACTACGGCGACCTGACCGAAAAGCAATTCCGCAAGATCTTCGGCGAGGCCGAGCGCGTCAAGGGCGACACCGGTGAGAACCTGATCGGTCTGTTGGAGCGCCGTCTGGATGCGGTGATCTACCGCGCCAAGTTCGTTCCGACGATCTTCGCAGCCCGCCAGTTCGTGAACCACGGCCACGTGACCGTGAACGGCCAGCGCGTGAACATCGCTTCCTACCGCGTCAAGGAAGGCGACGTCATCGCCGTCCGCGAAAAGTCGCGTCAGCTGGCGATCGTTCTGGAAGCCTTGGCTCTGGCCGAGCGTGACGTGCCCGACTATGTCGAGGCCGACCACCACAAGATGTCCGCGACCTTCGTGCGCACCCCGACGCTGGGCGACGTGCCCTACGCCGTTCAGATGGAACCGCACCTCGTCGTCGAATTCTACGCGAAGAACTGATCCTTCGCGGATCTGGTTTGGAAAGGCCGTCCTTCGGGGCGGCCTTTTTCGTTTGGTAGAAGCTGTCATTCAGAGGGTGGGATGGAACGGACACTGGAACGGTTGCTCTTTGCGTCGCGCTGGATCATGGCGCCCATGTATCTCGGTCTGGTCGGCGCTTTGTTCATGCTGGCCTATATCTTCATGGCCGAATTGGTTCACGGGATCGTCGAACTGCCGGGAATGAAGACCGAAGACGTCATTCTGGTCGTCCTGAGCCTGATCGACCTGACGCTGGCGGGGAACCTTCTCTTGATCGTGCTGTTTTCCGGCTACGAGAATTTCGTGTCAAAGTTCGACTTCGACGCCGGGCAGGACAAACCGAGCTGGATGGGCACTGTCGATTTCTCGGCACTGAAGATGAAACTGATTGCCTCGATCGTCGCAATCTCGGCGATTGACCTGTTGAAATGGTTCATGGGGATCGAAGAGACCACGGATGCGGCGATGATGGACCGCAAGCTGTTCTGGCTCGTCGTCATCCATCTGACCTTCGTGGTGTCGGGCGTTCTGATGGCGCTTATGGACTGGCTCGGCGCAAAGTCCGACCGCCACTGATCCGAGGTCGCGGACAGAGCGCCAGCGGTCGGAACTTCCGCTGGCTTAACGTCACGGCGCCCGCTAGAACGCTCCGGCAATACCGGGGAGTCGCTGCCAGATGACCGATCACATCCGCCCCCAGCCGGGGATCATGGATATCGCCCTCTATCAGGGCGGAGCCGCGAAAGTGGCGGGCGTGAGCGATGCCATCAAACTGTCTTCGAACGAAAATCCGTTCGGGCCGTCCGACAAGACCAAGGAAGCGTTTCAGCGCGCGGTGCACAAGCTGCACCGCTATCCCAATACCGATCATGCGAGCCTGCGGCAGGCCATCGGCGATGCGCACGGGCTGGACCCCGAGCGCATAATCTGCGGGGTCGGATCGGACGAGATCATCCATTTCCTTTGTCAGGCCTACGCCGGGCCGAAGGACGAGGTCGTGTTCACCGAACACGGGTTCCTGATGTACAAGATCTCGGCGATGGCGGCGGGGGCGACGCCGGTTTCGGTGCGCGAGCGCGACCGCACGACGGACGTAGACGCCATCCTGAAGGCTTGCGGCAAGAGAACCAAGCTGGTCTTCATCGCCAATCCCAACAATCCGACCGGCACGATGATCGGCCTGCCCGAGATCGAGCGGCTGGCGCGTGGGTTGCCTAAGCAGGCGATCCTGGTGATCGACGGGGCCTATGCCGAATATGTCGCGGGCTATGATGGCGGCGCTGGGCTGGCGAGCGAACTGCCCAACGTGTTCATGACGCGGACCTTTTCCAAGATTTACGGGCTGGGCGGGCTCAGGATCGGTTGGGGCTATGGGCCGCAGGCGATCGTTGATGTGCTGAACCGTATCCGCGGGCCGTTCAACCTGTCGACGGCGCAGCTTGAGGCCGCCGAGGCGGCGGTGCGCGATCAGGACCATGTGGATCGCTGCCGCGAGGAAAACACGCGGATGCGGGCCTGGCTGGCAGAATCTCTGGCTGAAAAGGGTGTGCCGTCAGACACTTCGACGGCAAACTTCATTCTGGCGCGGTTCGCTGACGAGGTCGAGGCGAACGCTTGTGACGAATATCTGCAATCGCAGGGGCTGATCGTGCGGCGGGTTTCAAGCTATGGCCTGCCGCATTGCCTGCGCATCACCGTGGGCGACGAAGCCTCGTGCCGCCGGGTGGCGCATGCCATCGGGCAGTTCAAGGGTTTGCGCTGATGGCCGTCATCTATGATCGTGTGGCGCTGATCGGGCTGGGGCTTATCGCCTCGTCGATGGGCCATGCGATGAAGAAGTGGGGCCTTGCGAACCATGTCGCGGGCCATGCGAAATCGGAAGCAACGCGGGCAGCGGCGCTTGAGATCGGCTTTTGCGATACGGTCCACGCCACTGCGGCAGAGGCGGTCAAGGGCGCCGATCTGGTTGTGCTGGCGGTGC
>JBATMT010000455.1:0-1748 GCA_049289975.1 Paracoccaceae bacterium
GAGGCGATTGCCAGCGAAATCGCGCCGCACCTGAAGCCGGGCGCGACGGTCACGGACGTGGGCTCGGTCAAGCAGGCGGTCGTTGCGGCTGTCGGGCCGCACCTGCCCGAGACTGTGCATTTCGTGCCGGGGCATCCGCTGGCGGGGACGGAACATTCCGGACCCCATTCGGGGTTTGCGACACTGTTCCAGAACCGATGGACGATCCTGACACCTGTCGAAAGTGCGCCTGCGGAAGCGGTCGAGCGGCTGAAAAGCTATTGGGAGGGGATGGGCGCCAACGTCGATCTGATGGATGCGCCGCACCATGATCTGGTGCTGGCCGTCACCTCGCACACGCCGCACCTGATCGCTTACACGATGGTGGGTGTGGCCGACCATCTGCGGCGCGTGTCCGAAAGCGAAGTCATCAAGTATTCCGCTTCGGGGTTTCGGGATTTTACCCGGATTGCGGCGTCGGACCCGACCATGTGGCGCGATGTGTTCCTTACCAACAAGGAAGCGACGCTGGACATTCTGGGGCGGTTCACCGAAGAATTGTTCATGCTGCAACGCGCGATCCGCATGGGCGATGGCCCGGCCCTGTTCGATTATTTCACCCGCACGCGCGCTATCCGGCGCGGGATCATCGAGGCGGGTCAGGATACTGCGGCGCCCGATTTTGGCCGTAGCAAGGTGGATGGTCCTTGAAGGCACGTCTGGGGGCGGGACTCGGACTCTGCCTTCTGACTACCTTCGCCAATGCCGCTCCGCCTGAGAAATCCTTGTGGCCGAAGCCCCGACCGGGAGCGACGACAGTGGTGGTGGTCACTGATCCGCTGGCACTGGTGCATCCCAAGGCACGCCCTTCGGGATGGGCCAAGCCGGTGGCCGTGGTGACAGCCAATGCACCGGTTGCGGCGATCCGGCCTTTGCCACGTCCGGCGGCAGAGGTGAGAACGCCAGTGGTGCTGGTGTCGGCCACGCCTGCCGTGCTGCCGATCCTTGCCACCGTTGCGCCGCCGGATCGGCCCGAAAACCTGATGCGGCTGACCACGGTTTCGGCGGTCCTGCAACGCCCGCCCGAGCCGGAAGCGCCGGTGATGGAGGGGGCGCTTTGCGGCGATCCCAAGATCAAGGGCGAACTGATCGCGCCGATCGTGTCGACCAACAATGCTTGCGGGCTGGAAGACGGTGTCAAGATCACCTCGGTCGCGGGGATCAGGCTTTCGCCGGCGGCGGAGGTCGATTGCCAGACGGCGCGGGCTTTCCGGGGCTGGGTCGAGGACACCGTCGTGCCGTCGGTCGGGCGGCTGGGGGGCGGGCTGGAGAAATTGCAGATCGCGGGAAGTTATGCCTGCCGCCCGCGCAACAACCAGCGCGGCAACAAGATGAGCGAGCATGGCAAGGGCCATGCGATCGACGTGGCGGCGCTGATTCTTGAGAATGGCGCGGTGATCAGCGTGCTGAAGGACTGGGGCCGCGGTCGGCAGGGCAAGATCCTGAAGGCGATCCGCCGGGCGGCTTGCGGGCCGTTCACCACGGTTCTTGGCCCCGGATCGGACCGCTTTCACCGTGACCACCTGCATCTGGACACGGCGCGCGGGCGCGGGCCTTACTGCAAGTGATCAGAACCGTGGCGCGGGCCCCAGCGGGATCGGCCCAAGGCGGATGGTGCCGTTGGTGAAACTGAGCGGGATCTTCAGGGTGCCAGCCTCGCCCGAGCCTTGCGCCATCGCCTGAAGGACATTGCGGATGGTCGGCTCCAT
>JBATMT010000456.1:0-9315 GCA_049289975.1 Paracoccaceae bacterium
CGTGATACCACCGTGCCAGACGGGGAATGGTCGGCCTATGGTCGCACCTCTGCCGGGCGACGCTATTCGCCGCTGGCGCAGATCACGCCAGAAGACATCCAGAACCTGAAGGTCGCCTGGACCTATCATACCGGAGACGTTCGCGGACCCAACGACCCAGGCGAGGTCACCTACGAAGTGACACCCCTGATGATCGACGGAACAGTCTATATCTGCACGCCGCACAGCATCGTCATTGCGCTGGATGCTGTGTCGGGCGCGGAGAAGTGGCGATTCAATCCGCTGCTCAAGCAGACGACGAAACAGACGACGCAGCACCTTACCTGTCGCGGCGTGTCGTATTTCGATGGATCGGCCGCGTCTGCCGCATCCACGGACGTCGCCGCCGATGTGGCGACAGATCCGGCGGCAAATCTGGCTCTGCCCGCGATGACCGACGCAGAACGGCTTGCGGCCAGCGTGGCCGAGGTGACGACCCTCGCGGCAGGCGTTCCGCAGAACGTCGTGACCGGACAGGCACAGCCCGGAGCACCCAATCCGGTCGTCAATCGTGCCCCCAATGCGGCGGGTTCCGGCGGTGCCACCTGCGTCAAGCGGCTGTTTGTGCCAACCTCGGACGGGCGGTTGATCAACATCAGCGCCGAGACGGGCAAGATCTGTCCCGGTTTCGGCGGCGAAGATGGCACGATCAATCTATGGGCCAACATGCCCAACATCACACCCGGCTCGGTCTATTCGACCTCGCCACCCGTCGTGACCGACCGGCTGGTCATCGTGGGTGGTACGGTCAATGACAATGTCGCCTCCACCTCTCCGTCGGGCGCAATCCGGGCATTCGACGTTCACACGGGCGATCTTGTCTGGAACTTCGATTCCAAGAACCCGGACGCCACCGCCCCCATTGAAAACGGCCAGACATATACGGAAAACGCGCCGAACTCGTGGAGCGTATCGAGCTACGACCCCAAACTCGGCCTGATCTACCTGCCCATGGGCAACCAGTCGCCGGACCAGTACGGTGCAAACCGCAGCAAAAGCGTTGAGACGTATTCATCGTCGATTCTGGCGCTGGATGTGGCGACGGGTCGGCCGACCTGGGTCTACCAGACCGTGCACCACGATCTTTGGGACATGGACGTTCCGGCACAGCCGAGCCTTGTTGACCTGACCATCGGGGGCGCCGAGGTGCCCGCGCTGGTGGCCCCGACCAAACAGGGTGAAATCTTTGTCTTGGACCGGCGGACTGGAAAGCCGGTTCTGCCCGTCACCGAAGTACCGGCACCAACCGGCGCAGTCAGCGGAGACACGACGGCGCCTACCCAGCCAGTATCCACGATCTCGTTCATGCCAGCCCCGTTGCAGGAAAAGGACATGTGGGGGGCGACGATCCTTGACGAGTTGATGTGCCGGATTGAGTTCCGCGCCCTTGACTATCAGGGGCGTTATACGCCGCCGACCGAAAAGGGCGCGATTGTCTACCCGGGCAATTTCGGAACCTTCAACTGGGGCGCGGTGGCGGTAGATCCGAACCGGCAGGTTCTGTTCGCGATGCCGGTCTATCTTGCCTTCACGTCGAAGATGGTGCCGCGGCCTGACGACTATGCCCGCGTCGTGACCCAAGACGGCGAGGCGGTATTCAACGAAAACTTTGGCGCGCCCTATGCGTCAAAAATGGGGGCATTCGAGTCGCCGTTGGGTCTGCCGTGTCAGGCCCCACCGTGGGGATATGTGGCGGGTGTTGATCTGACGAGCGGAAAGACAGTCTACAAACATGTGAACGGCACAGTGCGCGACCTGTCCCCCATCCCATTGCCCTTTGAGATGGGCGTTCCGGGCATCGGCGGGCCGATCATCACCAAAGGAGGCGTCGCCTTTCTCAGCGGAACGCTTGACTACTACGTCCGGGGATATGACTTGCAGACGGGCAAGGAAATCTGGCGCGACCGCCTTCCTGCGGGGGGGCAGGCGACGCCGTCTACCTATCTGGGCGCGGATGGACGGCAATATCTCGTCGTTGTGGCGGGCGGGCACGGGTCGACAGGGACCGAAGCAGGCGATGCCATTATTGCCTATGCCTTGCCAAGCCGCGGGTAACCACTGAAGTTCGTGCAAAGCGCAGCGTGCGCCTTTGCAACGGCACTGACCCCAAGACTCGCGGCCTGCTCCATGCGACAACGCGTATAGGACAAATTGACATATGGTGGCGCCAGACCAGAGATCTATCTGTCATCCTGACAAGTGTTTTGCTGGGGAATAACGATGGACGCCGAAATCCTTGCCCGCTTTCAGTTTGCCTTCACGGTCTCGTTCCACATCATCTTTCCGTCGTTCTCAATCGGGCTGGCAAGCTATCTGGCCGTACTTAACGCGCTGTGGCTGAAGACGCGTAACGAGACGTACCTCGTGCTGTTTAACCACTGGAAAAAGATCTTCGCCGTGGCGTTCGGCATGGGCGTGGTGTCGGGTATCGTCATGTCGTACCAGTTCGGCACCAATTGGTCGGTTTTCTCGGACAAAGCGGGGCCGGTCGTAGGGCCGTTGATGGCATATGAGGTGCTGACGGCCTTCTTCCTTGAGGCGGGTTTTCTGGGCATCATGCTGTTCGGGCGCAAGCGCGTCGGTGATGGGCTGCATATGCTGGCAACGGCCATGGTGGCCTTCGGCACCCTGATCTCGGCCACCTGGATCTTGGCGGTGAACAGCTGGATGCAGACACCGGCCGGCTTCTCGATCTCCGACAACGGGCAATTCCTTCCGGAGGACTGGTGGGCCATCATCTTCAACGCGTCATTCCCCTACAGGCTGGCGCATATGGTGTCGGCGGCCTATCTGACCACCGCGCTGGTCGTCGGTGCCGCTTCCGCCTGGCACCTGCTGCGCGACAGGGAAAATCCGGCCAGCCGCAAGGGCTTTGCCATGGCGATGGGTATGCTGGTTTGTGTGGCACCCTTGCAGATATTCCTGGGCGACGCACACGGGCTGAACACGCTGGAGCATCAGCCCGTCAAAGTCATGGCGATGGAAGGTCATTTCGAGAGCCACCCGGACGGTGCCCCGCTTATCCTGTTTGGCTGGCCTGATCAGGCAGCAAAGACGGTGCATTGGGCGGTGGAGATCCCGAAACTGTCGAGCCTTATCCTGACTCATTCGTTGGACGGGCCGCTCAAGGGGCTGGATACTGTGCCAGACGAGGATGAGCCGCCAGTGCTGATCGTGTTCTGGTCGTTCCGAGTGATGGTGGCGCTTGGGTTTGCCATGTTGAGCCTTGGAATATGGGGGCTGGTCGCGCGGCTACGCGGGCGGCTTTACACCTCTCGCGGGTTGCACAAGGCGGCTGTCGCGATGGGACCTGCAGGGTTCGTGGCCGTGCTGGCAGGCTGGATAACCACCGAAGTTGGTCGCCAGCCATGGACGGTCTACGGCTACCTGCGCACCTCCGAGAGCCTCTCACCCGTGCAGGCCGATGCGGTCGCCGCCTCGCTTATCGGCTTCGTCATCGTCTATTTCTTCATTTTCGGCGCCGGGACATTCTATTTGCTTCGCATGATGGGCCATACGCCCGGCACACCGCGGATGGGCCTGCGTGACGGCCCGATCCGGACCGCAGGCATCACACCCGGCCCTGCCGAAAACCCCAATAATCGGGAGGACTGATCCATGTTCGGACTTGAATTGTCATTTATCTGGGCCGGGATCATAGCCTTTGCCGTGCTGGTTTATGTGATCCTCGACGGTTTCGATCTTGGCGTGGGAATTCTGTTCCCAACCGCCGAGACCGAAAAGGAGCGCGACCTGATGATGAACTCGGTCGCACCGATCTGGGACGGCAATGAAACCTGGCTGGTCCTGGGTGGCGGTGGCTTGTTCGCTGTCTTCCCTCTGGCCTATGCGGTGGTCATGCCAGCGCTTTATATGCCGATCATCATCATGCTGCTGGCTCTCATCTTCCGTGGTGTGGCTTTTGAATATCGCTGGCGCACAAAACGGTGGAAGCGGGTCTGGGACTGGGGCTTCTTCGCAGGTTCACTGATCGCAAGCGTAGCTCAGGGCATAGCCCTTGGCGCGCTGGTGCAAGGCATCGAGATCGAGAACCGCTCCTATGCAGGTGGCCGGTGGGACTGGCTGACGGCTTTCTCGATCCTGACCGGTATCGCGGTACCCTTCGGCTATGCCTTGCTCGGCGCCACCTGGCTGAACCTGAAACTGACCGGTCGCTTGCAAGAGCGCATGCGCGGCATGGCTCGCTGGTTCGCTCTGGCCACTTTGGCCTTTCTGACGGTTTTCAGCGTGCTCACCCCGCTGCAAGAAGCCACCTACGCCGCACGTTGGTTTGCCTGGCCAACCGCGATCTACAGTTTTGCCGTGCCCGGTTTGGTGGCTGCGGTAGCCTGGAGGCTTTGGCGGGGTCTGGCGCGCGGTGATGATCTGGCACCCTTCCTCTGCGCGCTTGCTCTGTTCGTTTTGGCTTTTGTGGGGATCGGGATCAGCTTCTATCCGATGATGGTCCCGCCTGAACTCAGCATCGCAGAGGCTGCGGCCCCCGACGTGAGCCTGCGCTTCACGCTGGTGGGAACTTTGGTGCTGGTGCCCTTCATCCTCGCCTATACCGGCTACGCCTATTGGGTGTTCCGCGGCAAGATGGATCCTGAAGAGGGGTATCATTGATGCGCCGGATCGGCTGGTTCGTCTTGCTGTGGCTTATCGGGGTCGGGAGCGTTGCGCTGATCGCATCTGTAATCCGCCTCGCTATCGCCTGAGAACGAGGCGACCGGAGTTGTCAGAGGTAGTGCGCAAAAGGAGGCTTAACTCCGTCGCACAGGCAAGATCAATCAGTCCAGACCCGAGTTGAGATTTCAATGATCACGAATAACAATGCGCTATGGATCTGATCGCCTGTACTGAAACCCAGCTAGCGCTCTATTCAGGTCCGGCTGCGGGCACCCTTCGTCAACTCTTGTTTGCAGACATGAAGACGCCCCGTCCGGCGGGACGAGGCGTTTTCTCCACATCGTGGTACTTCCACACACACTCGCGGTAATTGCCGCGTGGAACTCTTAAAACCCTAATACACTAATACCTGGGTCGATGATCCCTGCGACAAGGATCAGCAGGGAAAATCCTGCCAGTTCGGCCAAAGGTCCGGTAAGTCTAAATTTCATATCAATATCAGTCCGTTTCAATGACTTTGTTATAGCTCCGGGATGAGGAAAATTTTAGGCAAAGCCGATGATTAATGCCTATCCGGGCAGCAATTCATTGTTTCCGGGCAATTCTGGGATGCTAACTTTTGGATAGGTTTTGGCAGGTTCAGGTGCAACCCTGCCGTTCGTGCGTGTCAGATTGCGGCAAAACTGCGGCAGACCGTGCAGTGAACGGCGACAGACGACCTGCCGCGAGGTGTTGCCGGGAGCCGACCTTCAGGTGTCGAACCCCGGCATGGGGACGCCTAGCAAGGCGCCACGAACTTACGGCCATAGGCGTCGCTGTAGACACACTGGCCGGGCGTTGTCGATTGGCCGATCAGGCTGCCGGCGACAAGCCCGGCGGCGCCGCCAAGGGCCGCGCCCTTGACCTTGTCGCCGTCGTCAGAAACGGCAGCACCAATGGCTGCGCCGGTCGCCGCTCCGGCAAAGGCAGTTTGCTGAGGGGTTTCGCAGGCAGCAACGAGGCCGACGAGGGGCAGCAGGTACAGAAACTTGGACATCTCTCGATCCTTCGGTGGACATGTTGATGCCACTTCAACGCGACCCGAGCCGGATTGTTCCTTTGCGCCCGTCGCCGTGCGCGATCAGACGACGAAGAGGTCGCGCGGGAAATCGGTGATGACTTCGCATCCCGTTTCGGTGACGGCGACCGTTTCGGAAATGACAATGACATGTTCGCCCGGAACATAGATGCCAGGGACCAAGTGAAAGACCATGCCGGGTACGAGGCTTCGCTGTTCGCCATCCACGATGGAGAACAGGTTCCCCTCGCCCCAGTCCGGGGCGTAGTTCACGCCGATTGAATAGCCGCTCCGGTGGCCAACCTCGTAGCCGTGGCGGCGAAAGCTGGCGACGCTGAGTTGGTGCAATTCTTCTGCGACGACGCCGGGGCGGATGCCGTCGATCAACACCTCGAGCGAGGCGCGGACGGCGGCTTCGAGCTTGCGGGCCGCTTTGGAGGGCGCGCCGACCGCGCCGCAACGGAAGATGGGCGCAACATAACGGTGCAAGGTACCGGGGATTTCAAAGGCGAGTGGATCGCCCATGGCCAGCGTGCGCCCGGCCCATGTGGCGTGACCGAGGCTTGTGCGCGGACCGCTGACAATGAAGGGCGGCAAGCCAGGAAACTCGCACCCGTTCTCGACAAGTGTTTTCCAGACCTCTGCCGCGATGTGGTTTTCGTTGATACCTTGGGCGGCAGTTCGGATAGCCGTATGCATCGCGGCCTTCGTGATCTTGGCGGCGGCGCGGATATGGGCAAGTTCTTCGCCGGATTTGACGAGTCGGAGGGGCTCGACGATTTGCGTCTCGGTCATGTGGTCGTCAAGCGCGCGGCGCAACAAGTCGAATCGGCGGGGGCTGACAAAGAAGCCGTCGCTTTCGGCCCCGATCCGCGCAGTTGGTCCAACCAGATCGAAGAGAAGCCGGGCCAGCACGTCCATCGGCTCTTGATGGTCGGCGTAGCGGACCACCTGCCGCGACCATGTGCGGGACAGGGTGTTGGTGGCGTCGATACCGCGGATGACGTTGACGGGCGGGCGGTCGTGGGTGATCACAGACGCCTGCATGTAATGGTAGGCGGGCGTATCATGGCCTGTCAGCCAGTTGATGTTCTCCGGGCTGAAGCTGACAAAGGCCTCGAGCCCTTGCTGCGACATTGTCGCCCTGACCGCTGTCAGGCGTCGATGGTATTCACCTTCGCTGAACGGCAGCGCCTGGATCAGGTCGCCTTGGCCCATTTCGATCAAGTCTGTGCTGGACATCCTGTGCCTTTCTTGCGCGGCGATGGGCGGATGTGAGCAGGATCAATCGGCAAAGGCAATGAGGTGCGGGTGTTGGCGCATCGGGCGCGAGGCAGCAAACAAGAAAAAACGGGAGCGACTTGCGTCACCCCCGTTCCGGTCGTCTGGTTAGCTGAACTTACGTTCAGGCCAGCGCGAGATTGACTGCAGATTCGCGGCCATTACGGTCGCTTTCAATGTCAAACGTCACGGCTTGGCCGTCGTTCAGTCCACGGATGCCAGCGCGTTCCAGCGCGGTCACATGGACGAAAACGTCCTTGGAACCACCAGCCGGAGCGATGAAACCGAAACCTTTGGTGGCGTTGAACCATTTCACGGTGCCATTGGCCATCGTGATATCTCCTTGTTTTGTGCCACCCGCAACATCGCGATGGCTTGGCTCAGTGTCGTCAGAGTCGCAACTGAAGCCGTAAGGAGACAGAAGGTCGAAAGAAGAAGCTTAGCAGGGGTCATATACGCGCTTATTGGCAAAGTTGCAAGATGGGGGGTGAAATAAAGACGAACGCGCCCGACCGGCGGTGTTGGGTGGAAGCGGCGACGGTCCCGGGCATCCGGCAGCCGAGAAAAAGTGTGGACGAAATGTTCGCGCTAAATGATGGTTGGATCGGGGGGAACTTGTAATGCGTTATCTGCCGTTGGTGTCTGTCCTGTTGCTGCTTGCAGCGGGATCCGCTCTTGCGTTTTACGCGCCGTTCTGGGGAGGTCTTGTTGCGGGGCCGTCGCTGATCTTGTCGCTGGTCGGTCTATACGACCTTATGCAGACGAAACGGGCGGTGCTGAAGAACTACCCGCTTTCGGCGCGGCTGCGCTTTTTGCTGGAGCATTTTCGCCCCGAGATACGCCAGTATTTCCTTGAAAGCGACCACGAGGAAACGCCCTTCTCGCGCGAGCAACGGGCGCTGGTTTATCGGCGGGCCAAGGGGATCGAGGGGCTGCGGCCTTTCGGTACTTTGCGGAATGTCAATCTGGTGGGCCATGAATGGATCAACCATTCGATGGCGCCGACGCACTTGCCCGAGTCCGGGTTTCGGCTGACCATCGGCAAGGATCAATGCGCCAAACCCTATGAGAGTTCGGTGCTGAACATTTCCGGCATGTCTTACGGGGCGTTGTCTCCGACAGCGATCGAGGCATTGAACCGAGGCGCCAAGGAAGGCGGTTTTGCCCATACGACCGGCGAAGGCTCTATTTCGCGGTTTCATCGGATGCATGGGGGCGATCTGATCTGGCAGATTGCCAGCGGCTATTTCGGTTGCCGTACGCCGGAGGGGCGCTTTGACCCCGAGAAGTTTGCCGCCAACGCCGCGTCCGATCAGGTGAAGATGATCGAGGTCAAGCTTTCGCAAGGGGCGAAGCCGGGTCATGGCGGCATCTTGCTGGGGCCGAAGGTGACCGAGGCGATTGCGGAGGCACGCGGCGTGAAGGCTGGTGTCGATTGCATCAGCCCGAGCAGCCACAGCGCCTTTTCGACGCCGCTGGAGTTGTGCGCCTTTCTGGACAAGTTGCGGAAACTGTCGGGCGGCAAACCGGTGGGCATCAAGCTGTGCGTGGGCCACCCGTGGGAATGGTTTGCGATTGCCAAGGCGATCCGCGAATCGGGTACCGGCCCGGATTTCATAACCGTCGACGGGGCGGAAGGGGGGACGGGGGCTGCGCCGGTCGAGTTTGCCGATCACAAGGGTGCGCCGCTGCGCGAGGGGTTGATGCTCGTCCACAATACGCTGGTCGGGCTTGGCATCCGCGATAGCGTCAGGATCGTGGCGTCAGGCAAGTTGATTAGCGCCTTCGACATTTGCCGGGTCTTTGCGCTTGGCGCAGACAGTTGCAACATCGCGCGTGGCTTCATGTTCGCAATTGGCTGTATTCAGGCCCAGACCTGCCACACCGGCAAGTGCCCGACCGGGGTTGCCACACAAGACCCCGGCAGATACCGGGCGCTTGTCGTCGATGACAAGTATCGCCGCGTGGCGAACTTTCACCGCAACACGCTGCATGCGCTGAAGGAGGCCGTCGAGTCTTCGGGCCTGACCCATCCATCGCAATTTACGCCGCATCATCTGATGATCCGGGTGAACAGCCGCGAAGTGCGTTCGGCGGCCAGTCAATATCTGTGGCTGGAGCCAGGTGAATTGGCGGGCGGGCAGGGGGTGCATCCGGCATTTCAGAAATACTGGGATGCGGCCCGGCCTGACAGTTTTGCGATGGCGCACTAAGAGGCGGCCTGAGCGTTTTACCGGACACCTGATTGGATCAGGGCAATGGTTGAACAGTAATGCATTGGAAAAACGTAGTTTCTTGACACCTCGTGT
>JBATMT010000457.1:0-2524 GCA_049289975.1 Paracoccaceae bacterium
GCTGCTGGAATATCCGCAATATACACGGCCAACCGTCTGGCAGGGCCGCGAGATCCCGGCAGTGCTGATGTCGGGCCATCACGGCGAGATCGCCAAATGGCGCAAGGCCGAGGCCGAACGGCTGACACGGGAACGGCGGCCAGACCTGTGGGCGAAGCACGAGAGCGGGAAACGGTAGCAGGTATTGGCAGGGGAGGGGTGAAGCCCGACCTGCGGGCGACTTCGGGTCTATCTGTTGGGGTCTCGGGGACAGGTTGTCATCCACGCCATGTGTCATGTCTGCGGAAGCGGGGGCCGTCTGACATTGGAAGCGGCCGCTTTCGCTTGGGTGAAATGGGAGGTGCGAGAGGGACGCGGTTCAAGCAGTTGCGGGGTGGGCCTTGTGTAGCCCAACACCGCCCTTGACCCACCTGTGCTTCGCCCCTATACCCCGCCCGTCCGGGACTCGGTGAGTCCATTGGACACGTTGTCTATTGGTCAATGCGCCTGCCTTCTTCGGCAGGAACCGGGCCAAGGGAGCGGAAAAAGAAAACGACCTGACCTCTGGCGGGCTTGTGCGGTGAAAATCGGCGGGGACCCGGACGAAGACCGAGAGCTCTGAGGCCGTCGCAACAGCTTCGCGGACTAACCGCGAGCCAGTGAAAGGAACCGCGATGAATTTGATCGCACAAATCGAGGCCGAGCAAATCGCCAGCCTCGGCAAGACCATCCCCGATTTCAAATCGGGCGACACGGTCCGCGTCGGTTACAAAGTGACCGAAGGCACCCGTACCCGTGTGCAGAACTACGAAGGCGTCTGCATCAGCCGCAAGGGCGGCGCGACCATCTCCGCCTCGTTCACCGTGCGCAAGATCTCGTTCGGTGAAGGCGTCGAGCGCGTATTCCCGCTCTATTCGACGAACATCGATTCGATCGAAGTGGTCCGTCGTGGCCGCGTCCGTCGTGCGAAGCTGTACTATCTGCGTGATCGTCGCGGCAAATCTGCCCGGATCGCGGAAGATACCACCTATAAAGCCAAAGCCGAATAAGGAGCGGGATGATGAAACAAGGCACCCACCCCGAATATCACTTCATCACGGTGAAGATGACCGACGGCTCGACCTACCAGACCCGCTCGACCTGGGGCAAGGAAGGCGACACGCTCGCTCTCGACATCGACCCGACCGTTCACCCGGCATGGACCGGTGGTTCGGCCAAGCTGCTGGACACCGGCGGCCGCGTGTCGAAGTTCAAGAACAAGTACGCAGGCCTCGGCTTCTGAGTATCTTGCGCTTTTCACAAAGGCGCACACAACATATAGTGAAGGCGCGCTGGAAACAGCGCGCCTTTTGAGTCTCTAAGCCGGGCAAGGACAGAACCGTGGCGCATATCATCGTTGTCGGAAACGAAAAGGGCGGGTCGGGGAAATCGACGACCTGCATGCATGTGGCAACCGCGCTGGCCCGTATGGGTCACAAGGTGGGTGCGCTGGATCTGGATCTGCGGCAGAAAAGCTTTGGCCGCTACATCGAGAACCGGATCGCCTATGCCCGCAAGGAAGGGCTGAGCCTGCCAACGCCGGACTATCGCGACCTGCCGGAAGTGGATGAAAAGACGCTTGATCCGGGCGAGAACGCCTTTGACCGGCGGCTGTCGGTGGCGGTGGCCGGGCTGGAGAAGGACGCGGATTTCATCATCATCGATTGCCCCGGCAGCCATACGCGGCTGAGTCAGGTGGCGCATTCGCTGGCCGATACGCTGATCACGCCGCTGAACGACAGCTTCATTGATTTCGACCTTCTGGCGCGGATCGACCCGGACACGAGCCGGGTCACAGGGCCGTCGATCTATTCGGAGATGGTGTGGAGCGCGCGGCAACTCAGGGCGCGGGCCGGGCTGAAGCCTATCGACTGGATCGTGCTGCGCAACCGTCTGGGCGCTCAGCAGATGCACAACAAGAAGAAGGTCGGCGAGGCGCTGGAGCAATTGTCAAAGCGCATCGGTTTCCGCGTGGCACCGGGCTTTTCCGAGCGCGTGATCTTCCGCGAACTGTTCCCGCGCGGGCTGACGCTGCTGGACCTGCGTGACGTGGGTGTCGAGAATCTGAACATCTCGAACGTGGCCGCGCGTCAGGAAGTCCGCGATCTGGTCAAATCGCTCAATCTGCCGGGTGTGACGGTCAATTTCTGACCGTCATCCGGGATTTCGGGCGCTGGCCGGGATCAGGTGCAGACTCAGGCGTGCTGGGCACCGCGACGGAACAGGACCGGCGGCGCGGACTGGCGCGCTTCGCGCGCGGGCCGCGTTTTGGTGCGGGCGGTCATGTTCTGAAGCCGGACGTCAAAGGCATCCTGCTGCGCTTCTGAGGACTTACGGGAAAAACGGCTCAACACACTTGAAATGAACTTCATGGTCGTCTCCTGTCAGTCATCCACCCTTCTGTCTTAAGTTTTTACCCAGATATTTGGCGGGATTATGGCCAAGTCGGGGAGAACATCGCGCTTTTGGCCAAAAAATGATGCGCGAGAATCCTGCGGCCGACCTG
>JBATMT010000458.1:0-4154 GCA_049289975.1 Paracoccaceae bacterium
GTTCTGCACGTTCGAGCGCAGGCCAGTCTGATATCCGATCTGGAACATGACGATGAACGGCGACGTCTCACGGTGAACCGTCTGGATGTCAGCATACATTGCCTTGCGCTTCTCCGGGTCCCTTTCCATGACTGCTGCTTCAGTTTGGGCAGTCAGCGCACCTGGATCATATGCAGTGCGCCAAGCCAGGAAACCTACATTGTTTGCAGCGTCCGAGTTGTCGGGGTTCATTGCGAAGGTCGACGCGTTGGTATGCGGGTCAGGATAGTCCGGGCCCCAGCTTTGCAAGGTTGCATCTTGCTGACGTGCCCGGAAGCGCTTCAGTTGTTCTGCGCCCTCGCCGACGTTCAGTTCAACCTTGATACCGACTTGGCCGAACGTATTCTGGATCGATTGAGCCATATCCATCCGGTCTGCAGCATTACGCACATCAAGCGTAACGACCGGGTCTGACACACCGGATTCTGCCAGCAGAGCCTTCGCCTTCTCTACATCAAGATGGTAGGGCGTATCTTCAAGCGCTCCTAGATAGCCCTTAGGCAGGAACGCCTGATGCACCACCTCGGTACCCTTCAGGAACGTATCGACCATACCCTGATAATCGATTGCCCAGCGCATCGCATCGAGGAACTTGGCATTCTTGTACATCTCGTTCTTCTGGTTGAAGGCAAGATAGAAAATCTGGCCGCCGACGTCGGACTGAATTTTGATGTCGCCGTTGCCGCTCATGCCGGCAACGTCAGTCGGCGTGAGTTCACGTGCAATATCAATATCGCCCTGCTCAAGCTGGAGCCGCTCGGTGGCTGCCTCCGGAACATGGCGCATAAAGATTTTCGCCATCTTCGCATCGCCACGCCAGTAGCCGGGACGTGCTTCAAGCACATAACCTTCGTTCGGCTTGTAAGATTTCAGGATGTAGGCTCCGGTTCCGGCAGAGTTGGTTTTCAGCCACTCATTGCCCATGTCACCGTCTTTTTCGTTGGCCATCACCGTCTCTTTATCGACGATTGATGCAACGCCAGAAGTCAAGCAGTTGTAAAGGAACGTTGGCGCATATGCCTTGTCAGTCTTGATGATGACATTTTCGCCATCGGCCGTGACCATCTGATCCACGTTTTCGGCAGTCCAGCCGAACTGGTTCAGAATGAACGCCGGGGTCTTGTTTATCTTGACGGCTCGCTGCAACGAGAACGCTGCATCTTCGGCCCTAACCGGATTGCCGGAAGAAAAAGTAAGTCCAGCCTTCATCTTGAACGTAAAGGTCAGGCCATCATCCGATGCAGACCAGCTTTCCGCCAGGCCGGGTACCAGTTCACCCGGTTTCGACGGGTCGAGTTCGACAAGACCGTCATAGGTGTTGTTCACGACATCGAGGCCGGAAAACTCGTACGCTTCATGCGGATCAAGCGAGACGATGTCATCGATAGCATCGGCAATCACCAGCGTGTCGGCGGGTGTTTCGGCGAACAGAGCCATTGGCGCTGTACCCAGCAGAAGGGCAGAAACTGCGACGGCACCAAACCGCCGGAAAGACGGATCAAGTCTCATACTTAGCTCCCTGTTATCCGGTCCATTTGCCGGGTTTTGCACGAGGGTTGTTGTTTCCCCCGAGAATCTTTGACCGATTGGGCAACTTTTGCGGCCGACTGTCAAGAAAGCCGACCTGTCCTCCGCTCGAAACATTTAATAAGCTTGGCCAGAGACAGGGCAGCGGAACCAGGAGCAGCAAATGGCCAATGACATTCAAGTTTTTCGTGATTTGCATGATGCAGTCAGCAAGGCTGTGGGAGTGCGCCTTTTTACCATCAGCGCGATGAACATGCAGGAGGCCGTGGCACGCAGAGCCTATACGTCTCACCCGATTGACTATCCCAATACTGGCGTGAAGGAAATCTTTGCGGATGAATGGACTGAACATGTCATGAAGGGCGGAAAGAGCTTTATCGCCAACACTACGGCAGAATTTGCCCCTTATTTTCCCGATCACGCTCAGATCAACGCGCTAGGCTGCCATTCCGCAATGAACATACCGGTCTTTGACAAAGACGAAGTCATTGGAACGGTAAACCTGCTTGATGATGAGTTGCACTTTACGCCTGTTGTCGCAGAAAAAGCGGAAGCATTGGTCAGGCAGTACCAGGCAAGCTTGATCGCCCCCTTGCGCGCGGCCTTGTAAGAAAAATTCACTTCATCACGGATCCGAAACGAATGCAGAAAACCGCATGTCAAAAGGTCAATTGACTTCGTTGCAAATGCAACGATATGCTAAAGGTAACGCGAACAGGTGGCAGTCAAGGCCCGTTGCCGACTTTCTGCCCACGAAAACAGGGAGACGTAGATGGCTAAACAATTTGCCTCGCAAGGTGACCTGTCTGAAAAGAGGACAACTTTCACGGAAATCGGGCGTGATGTCTATGCATTCACCGCCGAGGGCGATCCCAATTCTGGTGTGATCATCGGTGATGAGAGTGTAATGGTGATCGAGGCGCAAGCGACGCCACTGCTGGCGAGGAAGGTAATCGACTGCATCAGGTCAGTGACCGACAGGCCGATTTCCCATGTTGTGCTGACACACTACCACGCTGTGCGCGTTCTCGGAGCTAGCGCATTCGGGGCCAGTCAGATCATAATGGGCAGCAAAGCCCGCTCCATGGTTGCCGAGCGTGGGCAGGAAGATTGGGACAGCGAATTTCGTCGGTTTCCACGCCTATTCCTGGGGCACGAAGAAATCCCCGGTCTGACCTGGCCCACCACAACATTCACAGATCAGATGTCCGTCTTTCTAGGCAAGCGCCGTGTTGATCTGATGCACCTAGGGCGTGCGCACACGTCAGGTGACATCGTCGTTAGCGTGCCAGATGCAAACGTAATGTTCACCGGCGACATCGTTGAATATCACTCGGCCTGCTACTGCGGTGACGGTCACTTCCGCGATTGGCCCAAAACGCTGGAGCGCATTCGCGGCTTCGATCTAGACGCCATTGCACCGGGCCGCGGTGACGCTCTGTCCGGTCGTGAAACCATCGAGAATGCGTTGGATGCCACCAAGGATTTTGTACAATCTACATTCATTCCCGCGGCGCGCGTTGCACATAAAGGTGGAACAATGAGAGATGCCTGGGATGCCGTGCGCGAAGCATGTGATCCAAAATTCAAGAACTTTGCGATCTATGAGCATTGCCTGCCTTTCAATGTGGCGCGCGCTTATGACGAAGCAATGGATATTGATACGCCGAGGATCTGGACTGCCGAACGAGATGCCGCAATCTGGAGCGCACTGCAGGGGTAATAACCAAAATGTCTTATGAATACCGCCCCTTCCCGTACAAGCGGCCGCCCGGTCTTGATAGTCTAGAGGCACAACATAAGGTCGTGATTGTTGGAGCAGGTCCAATTGGGCTTGCAGCGGCCATCGACCTTGCCCAGCAAGGTGTGCCCTCGGTTGTGCTTGATGACAATAACGTAGTGTCAGTCGGGAGCCGGGCCATCTGCTGGTCCAAAAGATCGCTCGAAATCCTGGATCGGCTCGGCGTAGGTAATGCCTGCGTTACGAAGGGGGTGACCTGGAAGGTTGGCAGGACCTTTCATGGCGACACTGAGGTATTCAACTTCGATCTGCTGCCCGAGACAGGTCACAAGATGCCGGCTTTCGTCAATTTGCAGCAGTATTACATCGAGGAGTATCTTGTTCGCCGCGCTGCCGAGTTCCCAGAACTGATTGAGCTTCGATGGAAGAACAAGGTTGTCGGATTGCAGCAGGGGCTCGATGGAGTCCAGCTTACAATTGAAACTCCTGACGGCACCTATGAATTGAACGGTGAGTGGCTTCTGGCCTGTGACGGCGCCAACAGCGATATCCGCCAGATGATGAATCTGCGATTTGATGGGGAACTCTTTGAGGAAAAATTCCTCATTGCAGACATAGAGATGACAGCGGACTTTCCATCAGAACGATGGTTCTGGTTCGAACCGCCATTTCATTCTGGTCAATCAGCACTGCTGCACAAACAGCCGGACAATATCTACAGAATTGATTTGCAACTCGGATGGGATACCGACGCGAACGCCGAACGCCAGCCTGAGCGCATAATACCACGAATTGAGAAGGTTGTCGGCCACTCCAACTTTCGGCTCGACTGGGCGTCAATCTATTC
>JBATMT010000459.1:0-3259 GCA_049289975.1 Paracoccaceae bacterium
GAACCACCCTGCCCTACCGCTTCAAACGAAGCGGTACGGATCGTGGCAACCTTGATCTTGTCCGAAGACTTGACGGTCTGGATGGCGTTGCCCGCATAGATCGGACGCTCGAACGTGTCGGCATCAACCACTCCGGTCACTTCAGAAATCACCATCACATCCAGAAGCGCTGCAACGCGCGGCAGGATGTTCTTGGCCGCAGCCGTCGCAGGGGCGACGATATGGGTGTAGCTGCCCGCTTGCGCAACGATAAGCGCTGCCAGCGGCTCGGCAAGGCCATGGCCAAGCGTCGCATCATCGGCCAGCAGGACCTTGGCAACGCCAGCAAGCTTGGCCGCTGCGTCAGCCGCAGGAGCCGCACCGGCACCGGCGACCAGAACCGTCACCGGACCCAGCGACTTGACGGCGTTGAGCGCCTTTGCGGTCGAATCCGCGCCAAGCTCGGCGCCATTCACTTCTGCAAGAAGAAGAACCGACATCAGATCACCCCCGCTTCGTCTTTGAGTTTCGCGATCAGCTCGTCTACCGAACCAACCTTGACGCCAGCCTTGCGGCCTGCCGGCTCCGAGGTCTTGAGCACGGCGAGGCGTGGCGTGACATCGACGCCGTAGTCAGCGGCAGTCTTTTCATCGAGCTGCTTTTTCTTGGCCTTCATGATGTTCGGCAGCGAAGCGTAGCGCGGCTCGTTCAGGCGCAGGTCAACGGTGACGATGGCGGGCATCTTGACCTTGATCGTCTGCAGGCCGCCGTCGACTTCGCGGGTCACGGTGGCGGTATCGCCATCAACGCTCAGTTCCGAGATGAAGGTCGCCTGCGACCAGCCCAGAAGCGCTGCCAGCATCTGGCCGGTGGCGTTCATGTCATTGTCGATCGCCTGCTTGCCGCAAAGGACCAGACCGGGGTTCTCTTCCTTGACCACGGCTGCCAGCAGCTTCGCCACGGCGAGCGGCTCGATATCGGTGTGAACGTCCGACGCCGCTTCGATCAGGATCGCGCGGTCAGCACCCATGGCAAGGGCGGTGCGCAGCGTTTCTTGCGCCTGCTTGACGCCGATCGAAACGACGACAACTTCCTCGGCCTTGCCGGCTTCCTTCAGGCGGATCGCTTCTTCGACAGCAATCTCGTCGAACGGGTTCATCGACATCTTCACGTTGGCAAGATCGACGCCCGTGCCGTCCGCCTTGACGCGAACCTTCACGTTATAGTCGATCACCCGCTTCACAGGCACCAGTACCTTCATCGGCGTGCATCTCCTCAATAAATCAGGCCACCCCGGGAGGCGGCCGACAAAAGCTCCCGCCGCTCTCTAGCGATTCCGGGGATCAGAGGACAGCGAAAAATCGACACGAACTGTCGCAGGGACGCCACGTTCCGCATTGTTAGCGACAGTCAGAAACCGCGCGGCCGCTTGTCAGCGGTTTGCACCCGGCACCCACAGCACATCGCGCCCCTCGTTGGCGACACGCGACGCCACGAAGAACCAGTCCGACAGGCGGTTGAGATACTTCACCGCAGACTCGTTGACTTCTTCCAGCGTGGCAAGTTCGACCGTCATCCGTTCTGCCCGCCGCGAAACCGTCCGGCACAGATGCAGATAGGCGGCCAGCGCTGTGCCACCGGGCAGGATAAAGCTGCGCAGTGCCGCCAAAGGCGCGTTCATCACGTCGATCTCACGTTCCAGACGTTCGACCTGCGACGGAATCATCCGCAAGACCGGATAGCCCGCCTCGCCATCTCTCGCCATTTCCGGGCGGCAAAGGTCTGCCCCCAGATCAAAGAGATCGTTCTGGATCCGCGCCAGCGCCGCGTCCATCTCGCCCGCCGCATGAAGCCGGGCCAGACCAACGGTTGCGTTCGTCTCGTCGACCGTGCCGTAAGCCGTCACCCGCAGCGAATGCTTGGCAACGCGCGCCCCATTTCCAAGCGCCGTTTCACCCGCATCGCCGGTCTTGGTGTAGATCTTGTTTAGAACAACCATCAGACTTCCCTCAATGCGGAGTTCCGCCGCGCAGCGTGATGAACAAAAGGATCAGACCGACAGCAACCGCCTGAGCGATAATCCGGTAGCGCATGATCCGGTTGGCATGCTTGCGATTGAAGTCGCCGCCTTTGCCAAACCCGCCGATTCCGATCATCAAGATGACCAAAACGCCCAGGCAGGCCAGCGCGGCAACGATGAAAAGCGGGTCTTTGGCCATGTCGTTCCCCTTGCACTTGCCCGTACATATCCCACGCCGCGCCCAGACAGAAGGCCATGCCTTGCAGTTCGCGCTTTGGATGCAGCCGCCATCTGCATTTTCCGGCCACAAGTACCCCGGGGGCACGGGGGCAGAGCCCCCGCTATCGTCCCTTCAACTCTTCCCAGAACTGCACCGGACCGGTCTGGCCGGTCAGCCTTGCACGATAGATCGGCAGGCTTTCCGCCACCCGCATCACATAGGTCTGGGTCTCCCGGAACGGGATATGCTCGACCCAATCCACCGGATCGACCCCGTCGCGGCGCGGGTCGCCCAGCATGTCGATCCATTTCCGCGACCGCCCCGGCCCGGCATTGTACCCCGTCGCCACCAGAAGCGGAGACGAGCCGAACTCATTCTCCAGCGTCGCCAGATAGGCCGACCCCAGCCGCGCGTTATAGTCGAAGTTTGAACCAAGCTTGCCGCCGTCGTAGGCCACGCCCACCTTGGCCGCCATCATCTTGCCAGTCCCCGGCATCACCTGCATCAGCCCCCTGGCTCCCGCCCCTGACAATGCCTCGGGATTGAACTCGCTCTCGCGCCGCGCGATCGACAGCGTCAATTCGGTCCGTACCGGCAGGTCCAGATGGTCAAGCCCGACCAGCGGGAAATAGGCAGACGGCCAGATCATCCCCTTGTCCGCCGCCGCCTTGGCCAGCGTCAGCGCCACATAGGGTTGGTTCGCCTCGATCGCCATCCCGGCAATCCGGCCAAGATCCTCCGGCCCCAGCCCCTCGCCCAACTGCAGAAAAAACCGCGAGGCCATTGTCCGCTCGTCAGCCTTCATCAGCAGCCGCCCCGCCTGAAACAGCGACGTGTTGGTAAAATCCGCGCCCTTCCAGTCTGGGTAAGTCTCGCCACCAGCCAGCGCGGGCGACAGCGGCAGGCCGACCTTTTCGGATGCCAAAAGCCCGTAGAACGACGTCTGGTAGCGCGCGCCCTCGGCATAGGCCGCCGCCGCATCGCCCTTGCGGCCCAGCGCCTCGTAGGCACGGCCCTGCCAATAGCCCGCGCGCCCACGG
>JBATMT010000460.1:0-2767 GCA_049289975.1 Paracoccaceae bacterium
GGGGTCGAAGCGGCCCGCGCGGACCGTGATCGGGTTGCCGTTCGCATCTTCGCCCAGCACGCGGCCATCGGCGGTGAGGCCACCCTCTTCGCCGTTCGGGGACGAAATCGGGCGGGTGTAACGGCATTCGGGATAGTTTGAACAGCCGATGAACGCGCCGCCGGAGCGGGCGGTCTTGAGGTTCAGGCGGCCCTTGCCGCAGGTCGGGCAGAGGCGCGGGTCCGAGCCGTCGGGCCGGGCCGGATAAAGGTGTGGCGAAAGGAAATCATCGATTTTCTCAAGGACTTCGCTGATGCGCAGTTCTGATGTTTCGGCGATGGCCGCAGTAAAGTCGCGCCAGAAACGGGCCAGCACTTCCTTGTAGTCGCGTTCGCCTGCCGAGATTTCATCGAGTTCGTTTTCGAGATCGGCGGTAAAGTCATACTCGACATAGCGGCGGAAGAAGTTGGTCAGGAAGGCTGTCACGAGACGGCCCTTGTCCTCGGGGATCAGGCGGTTCTTGTCCTTGCGGACATAGTCGCGGTCCTGAATCGTGGTGACGATCGAGGCGTAGGTGGAGGGGCGGCCAATGCCGAGTTCTTCCATGCGCTTCACCAGCGTCGCCTCGGTGTAGCGGGGCGGCGGCTGGGTGAAGTGCTGTTCGGGTGCGATCGAGCGTTTGTCGGCGGACTCGCCTTGCATGATCTGCGGCAGGCGCGCGCCGTCTTCGTCCTCGTCATCGTCGCGGCCCTGATCGTAGACCTTGAGGAAACCGTCGAACAAGACGACCTGCCCGGTGGCGCGCAGTTCGACCTGACCGTCGGCAGAGCCAACGTCCACGGTGGTGCGTTCCATGCGCGCCGCAGCCATCTGGCTGGCGATGGTGCGTTTCCAGATCAGGTCGTAGATCTTGCGCTGGTCATCCTCGACCTTGAGCTTGTCGGGCGACATCGACATGTCGGTGGGCCGGATACACTCGTGGGCTTCTTGCGCGTTCTTGGCCTTGTTCTTGTACATGCGCGGGCTGTCCGGAACGTAGTCAGCGCCAAAGCGGCGTATGATCTCGTCGCGGGCGGCCATGACTGCCTCGGGCGCCATGTCGATGCCATCGGTTCGCATGTAGGTGATGTGGCCAGCCTCATACAGGCGCTGGGCGGACGACATGCAGGCCTTGGCACCCATGCCGAACTTGCGGCTGGCCTCTTGCTGGAGCGTCGAGGTCATGAAGGGCGCGTAAGGGTTGCGGGTCGCCGGTTTCGATTCCACGGCTTTCACGGTCAGAGGGCGCGACTTGACAGCCTGAACGGCCAGTTCAGCCTCGCTTTCGCTGGCGATGTCGAACTTGTCGAGTTTCTTGCCGCCGAGGATGGTCAGGCGAGCCTGAAATTCCTGTCCGCGCGGTGTGGCGAGGGTAGCGGTGACGGTCCAGTATTCGCGGGCGCGGAAGGCCTCGATCTCCAGCTCGCGTTCAACGATCAGGCGCAGGCAGACGGACTGCACGCGGCCCGCTGACTTGGCGCCGGGCAGTTTGCGCCACAGGACTGGCGAGAGGTTGAAGCCCACCAGATAGTCGAGCGCACGGCGGGCGAGGTACGCTTCGACCAGTTCCATATCGACATCGCGGGGCTTGGCCATCGCCTCGGTCACGGCGCTTTTGGTGATGGCATTGAATGTGACGCGGCGGACAGTCTTGCCCTTCTTGATGCTGGAGGCCAGTGCTTCCTGAAGGTGCCACGAAATGGCCTCGCCTTCGCGGTCGGGGTCGGTCGCCAGAATGAGTGTGTCGTCGGTTTTCAGTGCCTCGGCAATCGCGCGGATGTGTTTCTTGCTGTCGCTCGCCACCTCCCATGTCATGTCGAATCCGTTGTCGGGATCGACGGACCCATCCTTGGGCGGCAGGTCGCGGACATGGCCGTAAGAGGCCAGAACCGTATAGTCGGATCCGAGATATTTGTTGATTGTCTTGGCCTTGGCGGGGGATTCGACGACGACAACGGCCATGATTTCCTCGGAATTTCGCTTCTTTTGATATGGGGGCGGAACATGGGGGCCAAGCATGACGATTGTCAATGACCGCCCGGCAGACGATTTTCTGATGTTTGCGGCGGGCTCATCGGGCGTCGGAGGGATGAGCGACAGCCTGCTGCACGGCGATCGTCGGGGTGTTGGCCGGGTTGAGCGCGCGGGGCGCTGGTCTAGGCGCGGGACAGAAGCCCGCCGGGGGCGCGTTGAATGCGGCCCGAAAGCTCCAGTGTCAGGAGTTGCTCGGCGGCGTGGGCCGCAGAGATGCCGAGATCGCGGAGCAGTTGATCCTCGGCGAGCGGGCTGGGGCCGAGCTTTTCCAGAATGGCCGCAGCAAGACGCAAGGGGTCTGGCGGTAACGCGGGTGGTGGTGGCGGTTCTGAAGGGGGGCTGACCTGAGGCCGCGCAGGCTGGGCAGATGCATGCGGCAGGTTCAGCGCGTTCAGTACATCCTCGGGACCGCGGACCAATGTCGCACCATCGCGGATCAAGATGTTGCAGCCACCGGCGCGACCGTCGAACGGGTGGCCGGGAACGGCGAAAACGTCGCGACCCTGTTCGAGCGCAATCTTGGCGGTGATCAGGCTGCCTGATTGCGCGGCGGCTTCGACGACGACAACGGCCTTGCAAAGCCCCGAGATGATACGATTGCGCATCGGGAAATGGCGGGCGACCGGGTCAAGTCCGATGGGTTGTTCGGACAGGATCAGGCCCTGTTCGGCGACCTGATCCGCAAGGTGGGCATTTTCCGCCGGATAGATAATAT
>JBATMT010000461.1:0-4117 GCA_049289975.1 Paracoccaceae bacterium
CTCCCGGGTGCCAGCCCGCGTCACGTGCCACGCCTGTCAGGATCGCCGACCCCGCATAGCCAAAGGAATAAGCCGCGTGATTGATGTTCATAAGGTGCAAACCCGTATCGGCCTCGATCGCTGTGACCCGGGCGTTCATCGTCACATCAAGGAAACCGTTGGTCGACCCGACAAAGACCATCGCCAGCGCGAAAAATATGGGCACGTGCAGCCATCCAGGCACCGCAAACGCAGCCGCCAAAGCGAGGCACGCAATCGGCAATACCTGCTGGCCGAACTTTGGCGCCATAAGCGGAGCAAACAGCATGGTCACCGTTGCCGCAATCGGCGTCGCAAGGATCAGTGAACCGAAAGCAGCATCACCCACGCCGAGCATTGCTTTGGTATCCGGTATCAGGGCTGCATATGCACCCCAAAGCACCCCCATCGCGGCGAATGCGAAGAGGGTCGCACGCGCGACGACGACTTGCTGAAGGAACGACATATTGGTACCCTTTAGGACAGACGCACCGGATAGCTGCCAGCACCCTCTTGGGCTTTCCCGCCGACGACATCGGTTCGCCGTTTTCTGCTTTCCTTCCAACCGATTCCCCTCTATACGCCCGACCTCGGGCATGCACCCTTGGAGGATGCCTTAACTTTATGGAGAATACCCATGGCTGGTCAGATCCCCGATCTTATCGCCAAGGTACGGACGGGGACAGGCAAGGGGGCCGCTCGTCAAGCTCGTCGTGAGGGCAACGTACCTGGCATTGTTTATGGCGACGGCAAAGAACCCGTAGCTATCAACTTGGACTATTACTACCTGCTCAAGCGCCTGAAGGCCGGTCGCTTCCTGCAGACCCTGTTCAACCTCAAGGTTGAAGGTCAGCCGGATGCGCACGTCATTTGCCGTGGCGTTCAGCGCGACGTCGTCAAGGATCTCCCGACGCATGTCGATTTCATGCGCATCCACGACGAAAGCCGCATCAATCTCTTCATCCATGTCACCTTCGAGAACCACGAGAAATCGCCGGGTCTGAAGCGTGGCGGTGCACTGACCATCGTGCGCCCCGAAGTCGAGCTTGAAGTACTTGCAGGCGACATTCCGGACCACATCACAGTGGATCTGGCAAGCCGCGACATCGGCGATGTGATCCACATCAACGATGTAACTCTGCCGAACGGCGCCAAGCCGACTGTGGCCCGCAACTTCGTCATTGCCAATATCGGTGCCCCGACGGGCCTGATGGCGGCAAGTGAAGAAGCTGCTGAAGCCTGATCCAAACCGGATCAAAGCGAATAGGCGCGGAGTCGAAAGGCTCCGCGCTTTTGTTTTTGCCAGGCTTCTCAGCCTAAGCTACTTCTGCGGCTTGCGTTGCAACCTGTCCCCGCTCCTCTTACCTTGGTACAAGTACAGGAGAATGGCCGGATGCGCCTTTTTGTCGGCCTCGGCAATCCCGGGGCAAAATATGCGGGCAACCGCCACAACATCGGCTTCATGGCTGTCGACCGGATCGCAGCCGATCACGGCTTTGCACCTTTCCGCTCAAAGTTTCAGGGCGTATTGAGTGAGGGTCGGCTGGGTGCCGAACGGATTGCGCTTCTCAAACCGGAAACTTTCATGAACCTGTCCGGCCAGTCAGTTGGCGAGGCGATGCGGTTCTTCAAAATCGAGCCAGCCGACGTCGTGGTTTTTCATGACGAACTTGATCTCGCTCCTGGCAAGTGCCGGATCAAACTGGGTGGAGGTCACGCCGGTCACAACGGACTGAGGTCACTGCATGCTCATATCGGCGATGCCTATGTCCGTGTCCGCCTCGGCATCGGACACCCGGGCCACAAAGACAAGGTTGCACCCTATGTCCTGTCTGACTTCGCCAAAGACGAAGAAACATGGCTCCACGACCTGCTGCGCGGCATATCCGACGGCGCTGAGTATCTCGCCGAAAGAAATGATGCAAAATTCATGAATGCGGTGGCATTGCGAACAGCGCCGCCGCGATCTTCCACAACTCCGAAACCCGGCTTCGTACCGGCTGCCACTCCAAATCCCGCACCGGCACCTGCACCGGGCGAACCACCACAGTCGTTGCTCCAGCGGCTTGCTGAAAGATTTCGCTCATGACACCGCTAGCGCCTGTAAACGTCCTCGGGGAAACACTCGAACCTTGCTCAAGTGCTCCACTCACAGGCTTCTTCCGCGACGGTCACTGCAACACCTGCGCCGAAGACAACGGCAGCCACACCGTATGCGCCGTCATGACAGCCGAATTCCTCGCCTATTCGAAATATGTGGGGAACGATCTTTCGACCCCCCGGCCCGAATTCCGCTTTGCCGGACTGAAACCGGGTGACCGCTGGTGCCTTTGTGCTGCCCGCTTTCTTCAGGCTCACGACGAAGGTTGCGCGCCAAATATCAAACTGGCCGCCACTCATGCCCGAGCACTGGAAATCGTGCCGCTGGATATTCTCAGGGCGCAGGCGGTCGATCAAAAAAGCTGATCAACTAACTTTCCGGCTGTTTACCGCCACCGGATCCGCGACTGGAGCGGGCGCGTTAGTTGTCGTACCGTCCATCAGATCTTCGATAAACAAGCTCAAAAGCTGCGGACGCCCCGACACTCCCGCCTTGCGATAGATCGCGTTGGTCTGCGCTTTCACAGTCCCCTCAGACGTGTTGCGCAGGCCGGCAATCTCGGCGGTGCTCATGCCCTTGATCGCGAACAACGCCACATCCCGCTCTGCTGGCGTAAGCCCCCAGTCCGCGAAGCGTTCCTCGAGAAGCTCCATGAACGCTCCTGACGCCCGCCGCAGTTTCTCTCTGGCCCGCCAACTCTCACGAGCAAAACGCTGCAGAGCTATCCCGCCTAGAACAACGCCAAGGATCAGCCCGACAGCAGCGCCGATCTCAAGAAACTCGCGGGTCTGCCAGGCGATTGGATGTGCATAAATGCCCAGTACCGAAAACAGGATATCGGACACGAAAAAGAAAGCGCAAATCGCTTGAATCAACAAGATGACAAGGACGATGACGCTACCTCGCACGGTAGCGACCCTTCAGCAAAGCACCGATCAATTCGACACCTCAGTCATCATCGCTTGAACCGCCGCTGCCGCCCGATGACCCTCCACTGCCACCTGACGATCCGCTCCCTCCCGACGATCCGCTTCCGCCCGACGACCCGCTCCCTCCTGATCCCGAAGACCCGGAGTTTGAACCGCTCGAATCGTCATCGTCATCATCGTCAGTGGTGCCTGAGCCACTCGTCCCACTTCCGGTCCCGCTCGGTGGCGAACCAGAGGATGCATATGGGGTCGTCAACGCTTGCCAATAGTCGCGAAGGACTTCGCCGGTACGCGGGTCAACCACAATCTCGCGCGAGAACTTTGTATTCTCGGCGGTGATCCTCGTACGGCCAAGAAGCGTTCGGCTGACTTCAACGTTCTGGTAGCCTTGCTGCCACAGTTCATTGAGCATTTCATCGACGATATCAAACGCAAATGTCGGCGACCCCAGTAGGGCCGCCGCAAACGCCGTTGATATCAGGCTTCGTCTGTCCATAGTCTCCCAGCCCACCTTTGTGCTGCGGCCCCAATTCGACTATTCCCGTCAGGAGAGGCCGCGACAAGTACTCTGATCAATCGTCGCTGCCCGAGCCACCGCCGTGACCGCTGTCGCCGCCGTGATCATCGCCAACGTCATGACCCGGACCGTCGTCGCTCGAACTACCCGAGCTGTCATCGCTTGAATCATCCGAGCTGTCTTCCGTCGTCGTCGAATTCGACGAGTCGACGCTTTCGGTTTCTTGTTTGATAACCTCACCGGTCGACTTGTCCAACGTGATTTCGATTTTCTGGCCGTTCTTGACGGCTTCGATCTTCACGGAATTTGCGCGCGTTTTGACCTCGATGTTGGTGAAGCCCTGTGCCTGAAGGTCTGCTACCACGCTATCGCCTACGCTTTGAGCGAGGCCCATCGATGCGGTCATGGCGAATGCCGCGGCGAGAATTGCAATGCGTTTCATGTCTGTTCTCCTGTATGGCCGGAACGTTAGAGTTGCTGCCGTTTCATCGATTTTGCGGCAGGGCGATGTTTCACCCTGCCAGTTGTCATTCGCTCAGGCGTGCCCTGCGC
>JBATMT010000462.1:0-2619 GCA_049289975.1 Paracoccaceae bacterium
ATCCGCATCCGCGCAGGATCTGAAGTTCAAGCCGGGTGAAGATGCCCGCTTCAACTGGAAGAGCTACGACGATTTCGCCGCCGCCCACAAGCTCGAGGGTCAGACCCTGACCATCTTCGGCCCTTGGCGCGGCGAGGATCAGGCGCTGGTTGAAAGCATGCTGGCCTATTTCACCACCGCGACCGGCATCAAGGTCGCCTATTCGTCGTCCGAGAACTACGAACAGCAGATCGTCATCGACACCCAGGCGGGTTCGCCGCCCGACATCGCCATCCTTCCACAACCCGGCCTCATCAGTGATCTCGCCTCCAAGGGGCTTCTCACCGACCTCGGCGCCGACACGGCGACCTGGCTCAAGGACAATTACGCGGCAGGCGACAGCTGGGTGAAGCTTGGCACCTACAAGGGCAAGGACGGCGCCGATGCTCTCTATGCTTTCCCCTACAAGATCGACGTGAAATCGCTCGTTTGGTACGTGCCCGAAAACTTCGACGATGCGGGCTATGAAGTCCCGCAGACGATGGAAGAACTGAAGGCACTCACCGAACAGATCGTCGCCGATGGCGGCACTCCGTGGTGCATCGGTCTTGGATCAGGTGGCGCAACGGGCTGGCCCGCGACCGACTGGGTCGAGGACATGATGCTGCGCACCGCCCCGCCGGAAACCTATGACAAGTGGGTCACGAACGAGATCCCGTTCAACGATCCCGCCGTTGTCGCCGCCATCGACGAATTCGGCTGGTTCGCCCGCAACGACACCTTTGTCGACGGCGGCGCAGCGGCGGTGGCCACCACCGACTTCCGCGACAGCCCGAAGGGTCTCTTCGCCTCGCCGCCCAAGTGCTACATGCACCATCAGGCATCGTTCATCCCGTCGTTCTTCCCGGAAGGCACCGAACTCGGCAAGGACGCCGATTTCTTCTACATGCCCGCCTATGCCGGCAAGGATCTTGGCAAACCGGTCCTTGGCGCGGGCACCCTCGCCATGATCACCAAGGACAGCGAAGCCGCGCGCGCCTTCATCGCCTGGCTCGAAACGCCCATCGCCCATGAAGTCTGGATGGCGCAATCGGGCTTCCTGACCCCGTTCAAGGGCGCCAACCCAGAAGCCTATGCCAACGACGCGCTGAAGAAGCAGGGCGAGATCCTCCTCAACGCCACCACTTTCCGCTTTGACGGCTCCGACCTGATGCCCGGCAAGATCGGTGCAGGTGCCTTCTGGACCGGCATGGTCGACTATGCCGGAGGCAAGCCCGCCGCCGATGTCGCCGCAGGCATTCAGGCCGAGTGGGACGCGATCAAGTAAACAGCACGAGACTTTGATCTCACCGGGGGCGGCGTTCGCCCCCGGTCTTTCGGGGGAGTGATCATGGCTCAGCTGTGGACGGCACTATTCACTATTGTTATCGGCATCTTCGGCGCAGTCCTGTGGTTCTGGGGCGCGAACTGGGTTCTTGACCGGCTGTTGCCGGTGCGCGGGCCAGATCCGGTCAGGAACAGCCGCAACATTCAGGCGGCAAGTCTGGTGCGGCCGTGGCTTTTCCTTGGCCCGGCAGTCCTGGCGCTGACGCTCTACCTCGTCTATCCGGTCGTCGCCTCGCTGTGGCTGTCGTTCCACGACAAGTCCGGTCAGGCGTTCGTGGGCGGTGCCAACTATGCGTGGCTCCTGTCCGATCCGGGCTTTCACGAGGCCATCGTCAACAACTTCCTGTGGCTGCTGTTCGTGCCTGCCGCCTCGACCTTCCTCGGGCTTCTCGCCGCAGCCCTCACCGACCGCATCAAATGGGGCAACTTCGCCAAGTCGCTGATCTTCATGCCGATGGCGATTTCCTTCGTCGGCGCGGCGGTGATCTGGAAATTCGTCTATGACTACCGCGCCGGGGGCAGCGACCAGATCGGCATCCTCAACGCCATCGTCACATGGTTCGGCGGCGATCCGCAGGCATGGATCACCATTCCCTTCTGGAACAACTTCTTCCTGATGATCATCCTCGTCTGGATCCAGACCGGCTTTGCCATGGTCATCCTCTCTGCCGCCCTGCGCGGCATCCCCGAGGAAACCATCGAAGCCGCCGTACTCGACGGTGCCAGCGGCATCCAGATTTTCTTCAAGATCATGGTCCCGCAAATCTGGGGCACCATCGCCGTTGTCTGGACCACCATCACCATCACCGTGCTCAAGGTCTTTGACATCGTTCTGGCCATGACCAACGGCCAGTGGAACTCCAACGTGCTGGCAAACCTGATGTTCGACTGGATGTTCCGTGGCGGCGGCGACTTCGGGCGCGGCGCGACCATCGCCATCGTCATCATGATCCTCGTCATTCCGATCATGGTCTGGAACATCCGCAACGCACGCGAAGAGATGAAGGGCCGCTGAGATGAATTCCACAAACTCGCCCCTGCGCTGGCTCGTCCACCTGTCGGTCGCCGTTTTCGTCATCCTGTGGACGCTGCCGACCGCTGGACTTCTCGTGACCTCGTTCCGTGACAAGGACCAGATTTCCGTCTCCGGCTGGTGGACGGCACTGACAACCTCGACGCAAAACATGATGTACCGCGCCCCGGAAGGCGATGGAGAGGTCCAGTCCGGCACCACCTACACTCTGACCGGCAATG
>JBATMT010000463.1:0-4539 GCA_049289975.1 Paracoccaceae bacterium
GAGAAGGGGTTCATCATGATCGGTGATGAGACCGACGGCACGGTGATCCCGCAAGACCTGAACCTGAACTGGGCGATTTCCAAGAAGAAGGCGGACTATCTGGGCAAGCGCGCGCAGGAGCGGAGCCATATGGCCTCGCCCGAGCGGTGGAAACTTGTCGGGCTGGAAAGTGTTGACGGGTCGGTGATCCCCGAGGGTGCGTATGCGGTGGCCGACGGCGTCAATGCCAATGGCCAGCGCAACGTGCAGGGGCGCATCACCTCGACCTACTTCTCGCCGACGCTTGGCAAGGGTATTGCGATGGGGTTGGTCAAGCATGGGCCGGATCGGATGGGCGAAGTGATCGAGTTCCCGGTCGACAATGGCCGCGTGGTCAAGGCACGAATCGTCGATCAGGTGTTCTACGACAAGGAAGGGGCAAAGCAGAATGTCTGATGCTGTGAGTGCTTTGGACGGCAAGTCCTATTCCGGTTTCGTGACGGTCACGGAGGCTGGGTTGCAAGGGATGATCACTGTGCGTGGTGATCTGAAATCGGCCAAGCTGAAGAAAGCGGTAAAAGATGCTGCAGGCGTAGCCATTCCGGCTCCGCGTCGGGTGGCAATCAAGGATGGCAAGGGCGTGGGCTGGATGAGCCCGGACGAGCTTCTGGTCATGGTGCCCTACGCCGAGGCTGGGGCGACGGTAGCCGCGCTGAACGAGGCGTTGGCGGCCGAGCATGCTCTGGTCGTCGATGTGTCGGACGCGCGGGCGATGTTCCGGGTGAAGGGCGCCAAGGTAACCGAGGCGTTGATGAAGCTTTGTCCGGTCGATTTTGCGACACTGGCGGAGGGCGAGTTGCGTCGAACGCGCGCCGCACAAGTTGCAGCAGCGCTATGGAAATCAGGCGCAGACGAATTCACGCTTGTCTCATTCCGCTCGGTCGCGACCTATGTTTTCGGCGCGCTGGAAAGCTCGGCGAAAGTCGGTTCGGAGATATTTCCGGCCTGAACTGGACTTTGACGCCAGGGCAGCCGGAGATTGCTCGGCTGTGTATTTGGATCAGTCTTGAACTCTCCAATGGGTCGGGTAACAATTTCGTTATTCTACTTAATGGGGAGTAAAGGGTTTGAAGATTTTTCTGATGGCGGGCTGCGTTGTTCGGCCGGTGCAATTGCCAGTGGGACTCAGGCCAAGGTTTATGACTGCAAAATCAATGTGAGCCATGCCAACGGGCAGGTTCCTGACCGAGTGATGGTCGAGTATAATGCAGGCAAGGCAGAGGCCCATGTTTTCGATGCGTTCATCAACCATTACTTTGGCGAGCCGATTGCAGCCGAGATCGCCAAGGACAACGACAGGGCGATGACCTTCACCTGGGACTTTACCAACATCGCTGCCAAGTTCGGCGGAAGTGTTCGTAAAGTGCGCTTCCGTTTGTCGATACAGAAGGCAAATCTTGAAGCAAACATAACTAGCACTCAGTTTTTCGGAGACTCCGAAAGCGGCTTCGGAACCTGCACGGTCGAGTAAGCGTTGATGTTGCAGGCGCTGTGGTGGCGGAACGGTCTTGACCTTCTGCCGCCGTAAGCCCTTATTGCCGTCGAAGATCAATACGGCGCGAAAGGAACATCACATGGCCTTCACTCTTCCCGACCTTCCCTATGCTCATGATGCACTTGCTGCACTTGGCATGTCGAAGGAAACGCTCGAATATCACCATGACCTGCACCACAAGGCCTATGTAGACAATGGCAACAAGCTGATTGCTGGCACGGAGTGGGAGAACAAGTCGGTCGAAGAGATCGTCAAGGGCACCTATCAGGCTGGCGCTGTTGCGCAGAACGGAATCTTCAACAACGCCTCGCAGCATTGGAACCACGCTCAGTTCTGGGAGATGATGGGTCCGGGCGAAGCCAAGAAGATGCCGGGCGCGCTGGAGAAGGCAATCACCGACAGCTTCGGCACGGTCGCGAAGTTCAAGGAAGATTTCGCTGCCGCCGGTGCGGGCCAATTCGGGTCGGGCTGGGCATGGCTGGTGAAGGACAAGGACGGTAGCCTGAAGGTTACCAAGACCGAGAACGGGGTGAACCCGCTGTGCTTTGGGCAGACGGCTCTCTTGGGCTGCGACGTGTGGGAGCATTCCTACTACATCGATTTCCGCAACAAGCGTCCGGCCTACCTGACCAACTTCCTTGAGAAACTGGTTAACTGGGAAAACGTGGCTTCGCGCCTCTGAACCCGGCGGCACTGGCCTGCCCGTTGATGCGGGAAAGATCAATTGAAACGACCTGTCTGCGGAAACGTGGGCAGGTCTTTTCTTTTGTGCGGGCGACTGGCGTTGGTTGGCAGGTGGTACGTGTTGTCGAGAACGGGCAGGGAACCTTGCGAACTGGTTGTCTCGGGCGGGCGTGAATGATCTATCCTGCCCAGCAGAATCGGCGCTGCGCCCGTGGGAGGTAGGCTTTGGTCTGGCGGTTTGGGCGGCACGGTCGGAGGGGATTGCGTTGGTGAGAGTTTGGGCCGTTCTGGCGGGGTTGGCATGGGCGACCGGCGGTTTTGCGCAGGAATGGGTCACGCCGGAAAGTTGCGCTGTGACCAAGGATGGCGTGGCAACTGCAATGTCCAAGCTTGCGCCACCGCCAGTTGCCGAGGTGGCTATCCCCAATTCTGTGGGCCGCGAATGGAAGGTAACCACGCAAGATGGTAAGGTTTCCTACCTTTGGGGGACATTTCATTCGTCGAACCGCCTGATCCTTGACCTGCCACCTGAGTTGAAGAGTGTGCTTTCTATTTCGAAGGTGGTGCTCCTGGAGGCCGACCCGGTGGTGAAGACGCGGTCGGCGCTGGAGCAGCGGCAGTTGCAGCCGGGGATGTGGCTGGCTCCCGCAGAACCCGATTACGAGAAGAGCTTCCTCGAACCGCAGAGCCGGGGGTGGGTGGAGGCACGGCTGGCGGCGATGGGCCTGCCGGATGGTGCGATGAATCGGCTGACGGACGCGGGCCTCGGCTCGCTGCTCCTTGGCGATCCTTGCGAGGATTTTTCGGCGGGGGCGCTGCCGATACAGGATCACCGCATCATGCTGGCGGCCTATGAGGCGGATATTCCCGTGGCGGGTCTGAGTGCCGCCGATGCATTCGTGAACGACATGAGCCAGCCAGAGCAGGCCGAGACGGCGCGAGCTATTGCGCAGGTCTATGCGTCGTACATGAACCCGGAGGGATTCTCTCTGGCGCGGGCGGCGGGTGTCGGGCTGTATCGTGCCGGGCGGATAGGCGACATGATCGCCGGGGACCAATCTTACCTGACAGGCTATTTCGGATCGAAACAGGCCAAGGCGCTGCGTACGACGGCGGATGCCTATCTTATCGCCGAGCGGAACAAGCGGTTCCTCAGGGCGATGATGGCCTATGTGGACAAGGGTGGGGCGCTTGTCGCGGTAGGGGCGTTTCACCTGCCGGGCAAGGATGGGCTGATCGAGGCTTTGCGGGCCGAGGGCTACAGGGTCGAGCGAGTGCCGACGGCGGGCGAGGACGGATAGAGTCTAGGCCAGTGCGGTGCGGAGGTGGGTTTCCAGCGTTGCTACGTCGGGGACGAAGGTCACGAAGCCCTTGATGTCGTCGCCGGCAAAACCCTCTGCCACGACCTGATCAAGCAGGGTTGCGAGGGGGTTCCAGTAGCCTTCGGTGTTCAGGACGAAGATCGGTTTGGCATGCAGGCCGAGCTGGCGCCAGGTGAGAACCTCGAAGAATTCATCGAGCGAGCCGCCGCCGCCGGGCAAAACCACGATGGCGTCAGAGTTCATGAACATCACCTTCTTGCGTTCGTGCATCGTCTCGGTGACTACGAAAGTGGTCAGGTCGCGCTTGCCGACTTCACGGGCGAAGAGATGGCCGGGGATGACGCCGAAGGTTTCAGCTCCCGCGGTCTGTGCGGCGCGGGCGACCTGACCCATGAGGCCCACATCGCCTGCGCCATAGACAAGTCGCCAACCGTTGGTGGCGATCATTGTGCCAGTGGCTGTGGCGTCGGTGGTATAGGCCGGATGGGCACCCGAGCGGGCGCCGCAAAAGACGCAGACGGATTTTGCAACAGGGGCCATGTGAAATTCCTCTCTCCAAGCGGAGCTTTTGACCCCTGATAGCGGCGTTGCTATGGTTGCTCAAGGCGGGTGGAGCGCGGGAAACGGGGGGTGCCGTGAAACGTGATCCGGGGCAAGCCGCATCGGGGGATGACATGCAAGATCCGGGCGGGCAGGGCGGTGGTCAGGCTGGGGGCTCTGGCGGAGGTGCGAGCACCTTGACTTGGGTCGGTGGCGCACTGGCCGGGATAGCGGTCGGGCTTGGCGTTTGGGTTTACGCTGTGAGGCCCACGCCTCAGCCGGAAGAGGTGTCTGAGGCCGCGAGCGAGACGGCACCTGCGGCAGAGCCGACGGCGGCCCCGGCAACTGAGACAGCGACGGCGGAAAGCGCCGGTGAGCCACAGGCGGTTGCGGTTGTGGCACCGACCTTCGACACGGTCCGTGCCGAGAGCGATGGCAGCGTGCTGGTAGCGGGGGCTG
>JBATMT010000464.1:0-2221 GCA_049289975.1 Paracoccaceae bacterium
GGTAGAACAGATCGCTATGGCCGTGCGCTTGCCTCGATCGCTGCTGACGGGCGCTCGGTCTCGGGCCGGATGATCGCCGAGGGCTATGCACGCGCCTATGACGGCGGCAAGCGCGGCGGGTGGTGCGCCGCATGAAGATTGTTCAAATGATTTCAAACGTTTCCTGCCGAAAGGTTGAGCCATGTTCCGCAAGATCCTGATAGCCAACCGGGGCGAGATTGCCTGTCGTGTGATTGACACTGCCCGACGGATGGGGGTGGCGACGGTTGCGGTGTTCTCGGACGCCGACCGCATGGCGCGCCACGTTGAGATGGCGGACGAGGCTGTGCACATCGGGGGCGCGGCCCCCAAGGACAGTTACCTGCGCGGAGACGCGATCATCGCGGCGGCGGTGGCGACCGGGGCCGAGGCGATCCATCCGGGGTATGGGTTCCTTTCGGAAAACCCCGAGTTTGTCGATGCGGTGGAGGCGGCGGGGCTGACGTTCATCGGTCCGTCTGCCAAGGCGATCCGGGCGATGGGGCTCAAGGATGCCGCCAAGAAGCTGATGGAGGCGGCAGGGGTGCCGGTGGTTCCGGGCTATCACGGCGCCGAACAGGGATTGGCGCAACTGCGGGACGAAGCGGGGCGGATCGGCTATCCGGTGCTGATCAAGGCGGTTGCGGGCGGCGGCGGCAAGGGAATGCGGCTGGTCACGGCAGATGGCGAGTTTGCCGATGCGCTGGCAAGCGCGCAAGGCGAGGCGCAGACGGCGTTTGGCAACCCGGCCGTGCTGATCGAGAAATACGTGGAAAAACCGCGCCATATCGAGGTTCAGGTCTTTGGCGACGGAACACGTGCGGTGCATCTGTTCGAACGGGACTGCTCGTTACAGCGACGCCACCAGAAGGTGATCGAGGAAGCACCGGCGCCGGGAATGTCAACCGAGATGCGGCAGGCGATGGGGCAGGCTGCTGTGCGTGCCGCCGAGGCAATCGGTTATTCCGGGGCCGGGACCATCGAGTTCATCGTTGACGGGTCGGACGGACTGAAGGTGGATCGCTTCTGGTTCATGGAGATGAACACGCGGCTTCAGGTCGAGCACCCGGTTTCCGAGGCCATTACCGGCGTTGATCTGGTGGAATGGCAGTTGCGTGTGGCTTCGGGCGAAAGCCTGCCAGCGCGGCAGGAGGATTTGCAGATCACCGGCCATGCCTTCGAGGCGCGGCTTTATGCCGAGGACGTGCCTGCCGGGTTTCTGCCCGCGACAGGGCGGCTGGAGCATCTTCGCTTTCCGTCAGCGGCAAGGATCGAGACGGGCGTGCGCGAGGGCGATGTGATCAGCCCGTGGTACGACCCGATGATCGCCAAGATTGTCGTCCACGGACCAACCCGGTCGGCGGCACTGGCCAGCCTTTCGGGGGCGCTGGCGGCAACCGAGGTTGCAGGGTGCGTCACGAACGTGGCGTTTCTGGAGGCCCTGTCTCGGCACGAGGGATTTGCGCAGGGCGATGTTGATACCGGGCTTATCGCCCGCGATTTGGGGCAATTGGTGGTTGCCGCGGAGCCTTCGGCAGAGGTGAAGGCGCTGGCAGCTGTCTGTGCGCTTGGGCTTGAGACTTCGAAGGACCCGGCTGCTGGCTTCAGCCTTTGGCAGCCGCTCCGGCGTCTGGCGCAGTTGGACGGGTTCGAGGCAGAGGTGGAATGTCTGGCTGCGGGGCGCTTCCGGGTGTTTCTGGAGGGGCAGAGCCTTTCCGTTGAACATCGTGGCGGCTGGTGGGTCGATGGCCGCAAGCTGGCGGTCAGGCTGGTCCGTGCGGCGCATCGGGTCAGTGTGTTTGCCGATCAGGCCCACCATTTCGCCTTGGTTGATGCGCTGGCGCGGACATCGACCGGGCCTGCAAGCGGGATGACGCTGTCGCCGATGCCGGGGCTGGTGAAGGCGCTTTTCGTGTCGCAAGGCGACGAGGTGGCTGAGGGGCAGAAGCTGGCCGTGCTTGAAGCGATGAAGATGGAACACACGCTGACGGCGGCGCGGGCGGGCCGGGTCGCCGAAGTGCTGGTGGAAGCGGGCGCTCAGGTCGAGGCGGGGAGCGCCCTCATTCGGCTGGAGGACGAGGCATGAGTGGCGATTTCGTCGAAATCGTCGAGATGGGGCCGCGCGACGGGTTGCAGAACGAGGCGCGGCTGATCCCGTTGGCCGAGAAGATCGCGCTGGTGGATTGCCTGAGCCGTGCGGGAT
>JBATMT010000465.1:0-2522 GCA_049289975.1 Paracoccaceae bacterium
CATCTGGCTGTTCAACTTCCTGCAAAAGCAGGGGCAGATCGACCTGGTCGTCCAGCTTTCATATGTGCTTTTGCTTGGCATTGTCGGCGCGCTCATGCTGCAAGAAAGCGTTCGAAGCCTTCGGCGCTCCAGAACGAACACCGTGCCGATCCGCCGGACCCAACACATGTGGGTCCATCGGCTCCCCTTCAAGATGAAGTTCCGCACCTCCGGTCTGTTCATCTCGGTCATTCCACCAATTCTCGTAGGATTTGGCGTTGGTGTGCTTGCAGCCGTCATGGGCGTCGGTGGTGGCTTCATCATGGTTCCCGCGATGATCTACCTGCTGGGAATGCCCACCAAGGTTGTCATCGGCACGTCGCTGTTTCAGATCATATTTGTAACGGCATTCACGACGTTCATGCATGCGCTGACGAACCAGTCCGTCGACATGATGCTGGCGCTCCTGTTGATCCTTGGGGGAGTGATCGGGGCACAGTTTGGTGCGATCATGGCGCAAAGGCTCAAGGCCGAGCAGCTCCGCATACTGCTTGCGATGCTGGTCTTGTCGGTTTGCGCAATTCTGGCTTGGCAACTGTTGGTCCGGCCAGAGGAACTCTACTCTGTCGCTGCTGCGGGGCGCGGATGATACGGTCTGGCATCCTTGCTCTGGGCTTTTGCCTTCTGGTCATTCCGGCAAGCGGGTCCGAGGAGGTCGTCGCAGGGCTGAGCCAGGATCGCATCGACATCACTGCCAATTTCGATGGGTCTGATCTGCTTATCTATGGCGCTGTAAAGCGCGAGGAACCACTTCCCACAGACAGCAAACTGGACGTAATCATCACGGTTGAAGGACCGGCTGCACAACAGAAAGTGCGGCGGAAATCACGTGTCTTCGGTATCTGGATCAATACCGACGTCGTAACGATTGACCGCGCACCAAGCTACTATTCCGTTTCTACCTCAAGACCGTTCAACGACATCATTTCCGACACCGAGGACCTTCGGCGATCAATCTCCATTCCCCGTGCCATACGCTCGGTCGGCGCGCCGCAGACAGTGCAGGACTCTCAAGCCTTTACCGACGCCCTGATCAGGTTGCGAGAGGGAAATGGGCTCTACAATCTCGATGAGGGTGGCGTCAGTCTGGTTGACCAGACTCTGTTTCGCACCGATGTGGATTTGCCGGCCAACCTCGTCGAGGGCAACTACAAGACCCGGATGTTTCTGCTAAGGAACAAGCATGTCGTTGCCCTGCACGAGCAGACAATCTTCGTTCGCAAGGTCGGCCTGGAACGTTGGCTTTTCCGAATGGCCCACCAACAACCGATGATTTATGGAATTCTGTCTCTCGCGCTTGCTGCTGTGGCAGGCTGGGCAGCCTCTGCGGCTTTCCGTTTCCTCAGAAGCTGAGCCCCTATCCTCGGCCAACGAATGGCATTTTGGTCGCCATAATCGTCATGTTCAGAACATTTGCGGATAGCGGCAGGCTGGCCATATGCAGGACCGCATCGGCAACCTGAGCAACATCCATCATCGGCTCGGCTTTGACCGATCCGTCCGCCTGAGGCACGCCAACGGCAATCGGCGCAGCCAGGTCAGTGAGCGCATTCCGATATCAATTTGACTGCATGCAATGTCAAACGGTCGCCCATCGAGAGCGAGGACCTTCGTAAGGCCAGTAACTGCGTGCTTGGTGACAGTATATCCAAGTGACCCCGGTCGGGGGGCATAGGCTGAAATCGAGCCGTTATTGATGATGCGGCCACCCTGCGGTGACTGATTGCGCATCTGACGGAAAGCGGCTCGGGCTGCGTAGATCATTCCGTTAAGATTGACATCAACCGTCTCATGCCAGTCCGAAAGTGCCACTTCATCGATAGGCCCGGGTTTGTGGAACTTTCCGGCATTGTTGAACAAAACGTCCAGCCGACCGAACCGGGAAGCCGCCAGTTCGAATGCCTGATCGACGGCTTCAACGTCGGTGACGTCACACACAAGCGCCAAGGCGTTGGGCCACCCTGCAACAAGCCCATCCAGAAGCGCCTTTCGCCGTGCAAGTGCCGCAACGTTCCAGCCGGCCTCAAGAAAGCGCTGTGCCGTTGCCCGGCCTATCCCGGAAGAGGCGCCCGTTATCAAGATAGTCTGGGGCACGCTAGAAGGCCTTGAATGTCATGGTTGTCAGGGTGCGGCTGATCCCAGGTATATGGAACAGCCGTGCGTTCAACCACTGACCAACGTCCTCTTCCTCTGGAATGTAGATCTTCGCAATCAGGTCGTACTCGCCCGACGTTGAATAAAGCTCGGACACAACCTCGCGGTCATAGATCGCGTTGGCGACTTCATAGGTCTTGCCGGGATGGCAACGGAACTGAACGAATACACAACGCATGGCGTCTCCCTGATGCAATTGGCGCAAGCGACACGCCGTCCGGGGATCTACCCTGCCGGTCTTCTGCCTGCTTCACAGCACAAGCTACACTGAAAGTCTGGGCGTTTCTATTGGAGCCGCAATCAGATTTCATCCGCAGTCGCATCAAGGG
>JBATMT010000466.1:0-2909 GCA_049289975.1 Paracoccaceae bacterium
GTAACGGCCCATGATCCCCTGAAGCTCGGGGAATTCGCCGACCATGCCAGACCGAAGGTCGGCCTTGGCGATGCGCGCCGCACGCTCGGCCTGCGCGGCATCGGCCCCCACCAGCGGCGCAATTTCGCGCGCCAGTGCGGCGATGCGCTCGATCCGCTCGGCCTGAGAGCCAAGCTTGTTGTGGAAGGTCACCGACTTCAGACCGTTCAGCCAGTCCCCCATACCCGCCTTGGCCACGCGCAGGTCGTTCTCCCAGAAGAACTTCGCATCCGACAGCCGCGCCGACAGCACCTTCTGGTTGCCCTTCAGGATCGTCGCGCCATCGTCTGCGGTTTCGTTGTTGGCAACCGTGATGAACGCCTCGATCCGGCCGTTCTTCGGATTGCGCACCGAAAAGAACTTCTGATGCTCCTTCATCGAGGTTTGCAGCACCTCGGGCGGCAGGCTCAGGAAATCCTCGCCGATGCGGCCCATAAGCACCACCGGCCATTCGACCAGCCCCGCAACCTCGGCCAGCAGGCCCTTGTCCTCGACCACCTCAAGCCCTGCGGCAAAGGCGGCGTTGGTGGCATCGGCCCAGATATGATCCTCACGCTCGGCGCTATCCAGCACCACCTTGGCGCGTTTGAGCTTGGTCGCATAGTCCTCGAACGAATGGACGGCAAAGCGCCCCTGCCCAAGAAAGCGGTGCCCCTGCGTGGTGTTGCCCGCCGTGATCCCGTCGACGTCCAGTGGCACCACCTCGGCCCCACCCTCGTCGGTAAGCAGGCACAGGATCGAGTGGAGCGGCCTGACCCAGCGCAGCGCCCCCCTGCCCCAGCGCATCGACTTCGGCCACGGGAAATTGCGGATCGTCGCTTCCAGAACCTCGGCGATGATCGCAGGCGCCTTGCGGCCCGGCTTGACCATCACCGCGAAATAGACCTGACCCTTCTTGTCGTCGCGGACCTCCAGCTGGTCTTTCGTCAGCCCGGTCGAGCGCAGGAACCCTTCCAGCGCCGCGTCGGGTGCCGTCGTCGCCGGACCCTTGCGCTCTTCGCGCACCGGCGCGCTTTCCGCCGTCAGCCCATGCACCGTCAACGTCAGCCGACGCGGCGTCGAGAATGCCGCAGCACCCTGATAGGTCAGGCCAGCCGTGACCAGACCATCCGTCACCAGTTTCTTCAGATCCTCGCGCGCACGAGCCTGCATCCGCGCCGGGATTTCCTCGGAAAAGAGTTCGATCAGAAGGTCGGGCATCTTATTGATCCGCGCTTTCGTTCAGCTGCTGCCAGGCAAAGGCCCGGCCATCGGGATAGACCGCCACAACGCGGTCGACACCGGGATGGATGTTCTTTTGCGACAGGAAGGCAACCGCCTTGCCGCTTTCAAGGTCGGTGCCGATCGTTTCGGCGTCAAAGCACTTGAACCAAGACGGCGCGATCAGCGGTGTCGGCTTTTCATAGATGGTGAAGCTTTCGGTCAGCATCGCCAGCGTCATCGGCGTCAGGAAACAGCCCCGGAACCGCAAGGGCGAAGAGTCCGCGTCAATCCCCTCGAACTCGCTCATCAGCATCGGTTCGGGCATATCCTCACCCACCGGCTGAAGCGTGATCTGCGCCACCGGAGAGGATGCGGGGATCGGGGTGTAGAAGGCATAGACCTGCAAATAATAGATCGCCGCTCCGGCGATAAGCGCACTTAGCACAATGGCACCCGCTGCAATTTTTCCATTCACGCTGCCACCCCGCCACCGGCTTCGGTCGTCACGAAGGCATCGGCACATTTCTTGGCCAGCGCCCGGACCCGCCCGATATAGGCCTGCCGCTCCGTCACCGAGATCACGCCCCGCGCGTCCAGAAGGTTGAAGAGATGGCTCGCCTTGATGCACTGGTCATAGGCGGGATGCGCCATCACGATAGGACGGCCCGCCTTGTCCACCACGTCGGCGGCAAGGATACGCTCGCACTCGGCCTCGGCATCCTTGAAATGCTGGAACAGCATCTCGGTGTCGGCCTGATCGAAGTTCCAGCGCGAATATTCCTGTTCGGTCTGGCGGAAGATATCGCCGTACTTGAGCGCGATGGGCGATTGCGGATCGTTGAAGGGCATGTCCATCACATGATCAATGCCCAGGACATACATTGCCAACCGTTCGAGCCCATACGTCAGTTCGCCCGAAACCGGCTTGCAGTCATGGCCGCCGACCTGCTGGAAATAGGTGAACTGGCTGACTTCCATCCCGTCACACCAGACCTCCCAGCCCAGACCCCAGGCACCCAGCGTGGGGCTTTCCCAGTCGTCCTCGACAAAGCGGATGTCGTGCAGCCCGGTGTCGATGCCGATGGCCCGCAGCGATCCGAGATACAGATCCTGCATGTCCGGCGGCGACGGTTTGATCAGCACCTGATACTGATAATAGTGCTGCAAGCGGTTCGGGTTCTCGCCATAGCGCCCGTCAGTCGGGCGGCGCGACGGCTGGACATAGGCCGCAGCCCAAGGCCGCGAACCCAGCGCGCGCAGCGTCGTGGCCGGGTGAAACGTCCCGGCACCAACCTCCATATCATAGGGTTGCAAGATGGCGCAGCCCTGCGCTGCCCAATAGGCCTGCAACCGCAAGATGATCTCCTGAAAGGAGCGGGGAGGTGTCGTTGTCATAAGATATGCCCTCGGGCCGGGGAAAGCGCGTTCTCTCTAGGCAACGGTGCGGGTGGGGTCAATCGCACATGCGCTTTTCGGGGTGACGCGGCTGCGCATCCTGCTAGTTTCCCGGTCGGATTCGATACAAAAACAGATTAGAGGCAAACCTCATGCGGCAGGCATTCAGGGCGATGGCATTTCTGGTGGCAGCGACGGCGGCAACGCTGGCCCATGCCGACGACGCCTGGGTCCAGATCGAGGCTCGACCAACCCTTGCCGAAGCGCAGGAA
>JBATMT010000467.1:0-4125 GCA_049289975.1 Paracoccaceae bacterium
TATCCCTTGAACAGCGACGACACCACCGCTGATTGCATCTCCTCCAGCCCCGCCCAGTGGATCAGCCGGTGCGCATTCAGCGTATTGGGTGAGCGACTGATCTTGTCGAGATGGAACTCCACGCCCGCCGTCTTGGCGTGCGCCAGCAGCGGTTCATGCACGCGGATGATGTTTTCGACCGTGCCGAACTTGGCTTTCATGTATTCTTCCCGATCCGCGCCCGCAGATGGCAATTCGGGATTGAGCTGATAGGGGTGCCATTCGACAGAAAACGGATGTTCAGGCCGGGCCTCGAGTGCGCGGTCAAGGTAGCCCTTGCCCACATAGCACCAAGGGCAGGCTACATCGGAAATAATATCTAACCTGATCATATGTTTGCCTCCCATTCCTCGCGCAAAGCGCGACGATTCAGTTTTCCATTTGCCGTCATCGGCAGCGCAGCAACGGCATGATAAGCACGCGGCCTTTTATGGGGCGCCAGATTTGCGTCGGCGTGCTTCGCCATATACTCGGTAGATGCGTCACCGGTGTAGAACGCGGCGATATAGGAACGGGTCGAGTCGGGGCGTAATTCCACTGCCGCGACCGCTCCGGCACCAGGACACAGCGCAAGGCTCGTCTCCACTTCAACCGGCGAAACCCGAAACCCCCCGGCGTTCATCATGTCGTCTTCGCGGCCCAAATAGCGGATAGCCCCATCAGGGTCCATACTCACGCGATCTCCGGTCAGAAACCAATCACCGCAAAATCGGTCCTGACGATCACTTTCCGCCCCGTGATAGCCCAGAAACATTCCCTGATCGTCGCGGTGTATGGCCAGAATCCCCGCCTCGCCGTGTGCAACCGGGGAGCCATCGTCGCCCACAACTGCAACATGTCGCCCCGGTTGAGGAAACCCTGTCGCACCCTCTGGTGCTGATCGCGTCGGCGCAGCCGAAATGAACGTGGAACATTCCGACAAGCCATAGGCCTCGTAGACGTGTTTTCCGGTCGCCTTGATCCAGCCCGCGCGGATGGCGTCTGGAAGATTTTCGCCCGCTGACAAACCGTGCCGCAACTTCGGCAGGGATAACTGCGCACATGACTTCAGCAACCGCCTGTAAACTCCTGGCGCTGCGGCAAAAATAGTCGCATCGAACCGTTTGAGCAAAAGCGGTAGATGTTCAATCTCAGTCCCGGAAGCTGGCACCAACGCCGTCGCTCCGATGGCCCAAGGGTCGAACAGGCCTGTCCCGAGTGTAAATGTCCAGTTCATTGCACCCGCATGAAGCAGCCGATCACTGTCAGAAAGGTCGTACCAACCATGCCACATCATTCGCCGTGCCCAGACCGCACGATGGGCATGGACCACCGCTCGCGGCGTGCCGGACGTGCCAGAGGTATAGACCATATAAGCTGCGCGCTCTGGGTCACCCATCGCAAAGCCACCCGTCGGACCATCCGCCATCTGTCGCAGTTTCGTTGAGGTAATCACCGGAATGAATTGATCTGGAACAGAAATCGCGTCGCCCACAACACAGAGCGAAGGATTTACAGCAGCGGCAAGCGTCGACACTTCCGGCACAGTCAACCCGGCAGGCATCGCCACCGGGATCAGACCCGCCGCTACCGCTCCAAGAAACGCCAGTGGAAACTCAACCCCGTTGCCAAGGCGCAAAAGCACACGCCCACCCTCGGGAAGCCCCATCGAAGCCAATCCGTGGCTCACGCCAAGAACCGCGCCGCGCAGGCGCGCGTAGCTCCAGCGCTCCGCCCCTGTCGACCGCAGGATCTGCAATGCGATCTTGTCGGGCACAATGTCTGCATGCGCCAAAACATAGGCGGCAAGATTGAAAGGCGTGGGGCAGGGCGCCGGGCGCGTGGTTTCGGTCAGCGACAACATCCGATCATGGCTACGCCGCCCTCCAGCCCGTTGCAAGGGACCTCACTTCCGCGCTAAAGCACAGCCATCCGTGCCAAGGCGAACAGAATGAGCGATCTCGACGGCAGCCATATGATCCGCATTCTGCGCGAGGATCAGAAGGCCGATGCGGCACCCGAACCGTTGAACCTTGGCAAGCGGGTCCGCGACCTGCGCAAGGAGCGTGGCTGGACGCTGGAGCAGGCGGCCGTGCAAGCAGGTCTAGCGAGATCGACACTTTCGAAAATCGAAAACGGCCAGATGTCACCCACCTACGAGGCACTTAAGAAGCTTGCCGAGGGGCTCGCCATTTCGGTCCCGCAGCTTTTCACCGCGCCATCCCGCGCTCAGATCAATGGCCGCATGGCCGTGACCCGTTCGGGCGAAGGGCAGAATCATCCGACAGTGACTTACGAACATGAACTTCTGGCGCCAAGTCTAACGCGCAAGAAGATGCTGCCCTACCGTGCCCGTATCCGCGCCCGGTCAATGGAGGAGTTCGACGGCTGGGTCCGCCATGATGGTGAGGAATTCCTTATGGTTCTCACTGGTGTAGTCCGGCTCTACACCGAGTTTTATGAACCCGCTGACCTGCGCCGGGGCGATAGTGCCTATTACGACGCCTCGATGGGCCACAACCTCATCTCGACCAGCGAAGAAGACGCGACTGTCCTGTGGGTTACCAGCCAGCACGCTATTTAATCACTCGTCCCGCCCGTCATCGCCATAGCGCGCATCGTCGTCAGATTCGTCTTCGCCTTCGGGAAGGAACTTGCCCGACAGGCTGATCGAATGATCGTCATGGCGCGGGTCCATCACTACGTCCGACGGCAACTCGCCCGTCAGCCAGTCGCGAATTTCGTCACGGGCATCTGCGGGCGGCTGCCCGGTCAGTTCAGCTATGTACAGGATGAACGACCGCTGATCCCCATCAATCTCCTCAAGGTCCGCCTCGTCGACATCAGGCCATTTGTCTGAAATGGCATCATAAAAAGCTGGCCAGTTTTCCTGAACATGATGCCACTTCATCGCAGTCTCTCCGTAAGTCATCGCGGGTAGTGCCCCTGTGCTCCAAGAGTGCACTTAATTGGCGACACGGAAAAGGGGGCTGGCGCGACTGAGACATCCCTCAGCAAAAATTGACGCAAGGTCGTTGGCGCAGCCTTCTGTAAACGCAAAAGATCTCGCGCCCATTTTGTTCAGGAACGAGCGAAGCGAACGCCTAGTCCTTGCCAAACAGCCTCGGCAACACCAGCCAGGCCAGCAAGGCAGCACCGAGTTGCGCCAAAATATAGCCCGGCGCATCCATCGGCTTTATCCCGGTGAATGTGTCAGTAAACATACGGGCAAGTGTGACCGCCGGATTGCCAAAGATCGATGAAGCCGTAAACCAGTAGGCCGCCGCCACCCAGGCGCCGGCAAGCGCCGCAACCTGAGCACGTGCTGAACGCATTCCGCCGACAATCACGAAGAGAAGTCCGAATGTGGCGACAGCCTCACTCAGCCAAAGCCGAGGTGCGCTGCGGTCCGTAGTGGCAATTTGCAACAGGTCTTCCCCAAACATCGCATGAGTCAACGGCACAGCGCAAAGCGCGCCCGCTACCTGTGCAATGCAGTAAAGCGCAGCCCGATTCTGCGCGATTTGACCGCTCAGCACCATGTAAAGCGTGACGGCAGGGTTGAAATGCGCGCCGGAAATCGGTCTGAAGATAGTGATGAGCACATAAAGGGCGAGCCCCGTCGCGAATGCGTTCACGAACAGCGCAAGCGCCGTCATATCGGGAGCAAGCTGCATTGCCATGATCCCGGTACCGAGGCTCGCCAATACCAGACCCAGAGTCCCCAAGAACTCGGCCACCAGCACGCGGTTCATCACAGCTTCCCTATCTTCGACAATTCTGCACTCAAATGGGGCGGCTCCCTCCGGTTGGCGGACAACGCCAGAAACGCCGCTGCACGACCCGAGAGGATGTCGAAAGTGTCGGCAAATGCCTCCTGCTGGTGTTCTGCAGGGGCAGCAGCAGGGTCATCTACGCCCCAGTGTGGACGAATCGGTGAGCCTGGCCAGAAGGGGCAGGTTTCACCCGCCGCCGAAGAGCAGACCGTTATAACCGCATCCATCCGCGGCGCGTCCACTGCAGCAAATTCATCCCAGCTTTTCGAACGCAGGCCCTCGATCGGGATCCCCTTCGACGCAAGGAGCGCCAATGACTGAGGATGGACGC
>JBATMT010000468.1:0-7261 GCA_049289975.1 Paracoccaceae bacterium
GCTATCGGTGTATACCAAATGCCCATTCCCACACTCTCTGGTCAGGACCAGCGGCCCAGATCGGCCTTGGCGCGCGTGCACATGCTTTTACGCAAGCTCATGCTGGAAACCGGCATGTCGCACGGAGACCGCATCCCGTCCGAGCGTGAACTGGCCGAGCGATTCGGGATTTCCCGCATGACAGTGCGCAAGGCGCTGAACCAGCTTGTTGATGCCGGGCATCTGGAACGCCGCGGCACGGCGGGTACTTTTCTGCCAGAACCCGCCGTCGTGCGGCCGCTCTCCAAGCGGGTCTCGACCGCGATCTCGGAAGTCGTGGGCCAGGCCGGTCACAAACCCGGCGCGCGCCTTCTGTTTTTCGAACAGGCGCAGGCCGATGCCAATATCGCGCGTAGGCTTCACCTGGGCGAAGGTGCCCCGGTCATCGTGATCAAGCGGCTACGCCTGTCGGATGCAATGCCCTTCTGCGTCGAAACCAGCTACCTGCCGCAACACCGCATTCCCGGGCTTGTCGCCGCTGATGTGTTCGCTGTGCCATCGCTTTACGCCCTTTTGCGCGAACGTTTCGGCATGACCTTTGCAACCTCGGACTTCCACGTCAGTGTTGCCGCTGCCCCGGAGATTGAGGCAGAACTTCTTGGCCTCTCCCCGGGCGTGGGTGCGCTGGTCATGCGCTCAACCGTCTACGACCGCGACGGCCGACCGGCCGAGTTCCTGATTTCATGGAATCACCCCGACCGCGTCGCTTTCGAATCCCTGCGCGACGATACGGGGCCGGTGAAAAGCGTGTTCACAGACTGGGCAAGCCCCAAATCCTGAAGGCAGCACGAGGCAAAGTGAACGTCTGCTATGGGCCGGAAGGAACAAGCAGCACAGCGCGGCAAGCCCTCACGCCTGGGGCAGTCTTGCGTTCAACTCAGGCCCAATCCTCTCTCGTGCGATCTGCGATATTGTTGTGCCGTCACTACAGTCGGGCACCGCCTGCTCTTAGCTCAAGTTGTGGAGCCTAAGCCAGCGGCTTGTCGTGGGACACTTGGTAGATCTTCGCATCGTGGTCCAGGTTGATCGGCGCGTAGGCGTCTGCCATTCTTGTCACGACCGATTCATGGATCCACTCTCTAGGCTCCACCGCACGCGGCTCGCCGCGCGGGAAATAGAAACCGAGGATGTTTTGGCGCGAGGGCCATTCTCGACGTCCGATTCGCTTGGGAAGATATTCCAGAAGCTTCCAGGCCCCGGTTGGTTGCGGGTGGATCGGCCCAACGGGGTCCCGAGGGCAAAAGACATGGGTACCATCCTTGCGCAACTGGCCCTCCACCATGTTTGAAAGGGTCCTCCTGTCAATCTCAAGTCCGGCGGCCGCCGCCTCGCCCGCCATCCAGGCGAGCGAAAGTTTCGACAGGCCGCTCTCGGTCTCTGGGTGGCCGCCGCCAACATCTCCGTGTGCTCCGGCGAACCAGACCTGGAGGACGTCTTGTGGCACCGTGTGTAGCGGGTCAAACCTATTGGGGACATACTCGCCCGTAACCCAGCGTCCTAGGCGGAACATTCTCCGTCGCTCGTCGATTGCCAGGACATGGCGAACTATTGCGACGGAGGGGTTGCGGCTGGTGTAGGGCAGATGAGTAAGGCCAAAGCCGATGCGGTCCCTCAGCGGCGCGATTATCGAGCCGACGGTATCCCAAAGGCCCAAGAAGTGAATGCGTACCTCGCGGCTGGCAACGGCATGAGCGAAAGCCCAGCCGATGGAGAGATCGTCGCTGTCGCTCGACTGCTTGTAAGCCTTCAGAGCGAAATCGGCGATATTGGCCTGCTCCGGACGCAGCAGACCAACCTGATGAATGAGACCTGCAACGACTCGCGCGGTATAGGCGCCGCGGCTGAAGCCAAAAAGCCAGATACGATCGCCGGGGCGCCAATTCTCGCAAATGAAACGGTACGCGCTGACGACGTGGCCATCTAGACCGTAACCCGTCGCCTGTTCGACGAGGGCGCGCAAGCGATTGGCACGCCGGCGCCAGAGATCGAGGATGCCTGATGTGCCCACGCCCGGATCATAGTAGACAACCTGCTTCTCGGACTTCTTGATGCAGCGAAAAAGGCGCACGACATTCGTGCCACCCGCGGCCTTGTCCGCGGGTGTGGGCTCGTTGCTGGTGCCATCGCAGCAGATGACCAGGTTACGTGGCTCGTCTAGCTTTGACTTGTGTGCCAACGTTGTCGCGGCTTCCAGGGTGGGTTCGATTGCCATAACTTTCCAAGGCTCCCAAGCCTCCAGTCTGCACCTGCAACACGCAGGTCGTCAAATTGGGGTCCGTCCTGTCCCTGTTTTTCCAACGCCGGGCAATTCATGATCTGGCGTTCGAAGATTTGCCATCTCCGGTGTCACTTCGATAGATCGAAGGGACCCGTATTTGATTGGCTTTGGGATGAGCGCCAGCCGTGGTAATCTCACTTGTTGCCAATGAACGATGGGGACAGGTCCATGCAGCAGCTTCCCCCGACCCGTAAATTGACGATCATCGCGAAGGACCCAGGGTTGCGGCTGGGTGGAGACGATGGTCCCATGGCTTTCGCTCAGGTCGACCTACCCGCCGAGCGCCTCTCCTGGGGGCCGACAGGGTATAGGATCAAGGTGGTTGATTACAATGCCACCGAGCAGCGCCTCTACCTGGCCGAGAAGGTTTATGAAGATCGCAAAGGCAACCTAATCGACCCATTCGCGCCAGCCCGTGGCGAGACTCTGCTCGACAAGGCTTACCAGCAGCGGCTGCTTGCCGACCCGAATTTCCACGCGCAGAACGTCTATGCAATCGCGATGCGCACCCTTGGGTTGTTTGAGCGTGCGTTGGGCCGCCGCGTTGCCTGGAGCTCGGGCGGTCACCAACTGCATATAGCGCCCCATGCCTTCGAGCAGGCGAATGCATTCTATTCTGAGCCTGACCGGGCGCTCCTGCTCGGCTACTTTCACGACCTTGCGGACAAGCCCGTATTCACTTGTCTCAGTCACGACATCGTCGCGCACGAGACGACACACGCATTGCTCGACGGCCTGCGATCGCGCTTCACCGAACCGTCCGGACCCGACCAGGCAGCGTTCCACGAGGGCTTTGCCGACGTCATTGCCTTGCTCTCCATCTTCTCGCTTGAGACAGTTGTTGCCGCGGCGATTGGAATGGACGGTCAACTGCTTAAGAATGACCAAACCATCTCGCTGGTGAACGGCGTCAAGCTGTCTCCCGGAGCGATCAAGTCGTCGATCCTGCTCGGGTTGGCCCAAGAAACCGGGACGGCGCTCGGCGAAGGACGTCGCACGGCGTTGCGACGGTCAGTCGAGTTGACGCCAAGGGAGGCTCGGGTCCTTCGAAGTGGCAGCGACGAGCACGACCGCGGCGAGGTGTTTGTCGCCGCGATGATGACAGTGTTTGTGCAGCTCTGGTGTAACCGCATCGCGCGGCTCGGAACATTCGGCAACGACCGGTACAATCTTGACTCCGTGGTAGAAGAAGGTGCCAAGGTCGCACAGCATCTTCTGAACATGTCAATCCGCGCGCTGGATTACTGCCCGCCGACGGACATCGACTTCGGGCAGTACTTGGCCGCCCTGCTGACCGCCGATCGCGAGCTAGTGCCCAACGACGAGCACAATTACCGACGCGACCTCGCGAAGATATTCAACGAATATGGCATTACATCGCCCACTGGAGCCTGTGATGCAGACGGGTGCTGGCCCCGCTACCCCCACGACGGCAAGCTCGTTTACTCGCGATCCAATTTTGCGTCGATGATGCGTAGCCGAGACGAGTTCTTTCGGTTCCTTTGGGAAAATCGCGGCAAGGATCGGCTTAATATTAGCGAACGGGCCTATACCGAGGTCCTGTCGATCGCCTCGGCAAGCCGCATCGGCCCGGATGGTATCGCGCTCGAAGAGACCATCTGCCAATATGTGCAACGGGTCGACCTCTTTGGCGCGGAGTTCAAGGCGCTCCTGGGCGCGGAACGACCGGAGGGCCTGCGTACGACCGATCGATACACTGCCTATGGCGGCGGGGTCGTGATCCTCGACCAATATGGGCAGGTAAAGTTCCACGTCCCCAACCGCCTGCTTGACCCCGATCGGCAGGTTGCGAGGGCCGATTACCTGATCGACACGGGCCAGGTTGGCCAGGTCGAGCAGCCTGACCGGCTTCGCTTCGCAATGACGCACCTTGCACGAATGGGAGCGTGACATGCCCGACCCCACCCAGGCCACGCTGTTCGCCTATCAAGTTGGCTTCGGTGACTGCTTCCTGCTGAGAATCGGTTACGACGACGGCAGCGCGCGCCATGTGCTTTTCGATTTCGGCACGACCAGCCTTCCTGAAGGCGCCGCCAAGGATCACATGGTTCGGGTCGCACGGGACATTGAAGCCCGATGCAATGGAAAGCTCGACATGTTGGTTGCGACCCATCGGCATGCCGACCATATCAGCGGCTTTGCGACAAGCGGCAATCCCGCCAAGCCCGGACCGGGCGACATCATCGCGGCCTTGACCCCTAGCCTGGTGGTCCAGCCATGGACAGAGGCGCCAAGTGCGCCGATCGATTGGACGGGTCCCAAGGGCATTGCGAGGGCGAAGGGGTTTTCGAACCACGTTAACGCGCTGCTATCGATGCAGAAGACCGCGGAGAATTCGCTCGCGTTCCTCAAGTTCGCGGGCAAGCGTGTACCTCCCGCCGTGGCCAGCCAGATTGCCTTCATCGGCGAGGACAATCTTGCCAACCTGTCTTCGGTTAGCAACCTGCAGGCGATGGGCAAGAAGACGCGCGCAGAGTTCGTTTTCCATGGCTGCAAGCTCGACGTAAGCAACGAGCTGCCCGGCGTCACCATCGATATTCTCGGACCGCCGACCCTGCTGCAGAGCGACAGCATCCGCACCCAGGCATCGTCAAACAAGGACGAGTTCTGGATGCTCGCTGCCAAGCGCATGGGCGACGCGGCGGGCGCTGGCGTCAAAACGCCCCTCTTCCCCAACGCAAGGTCCCGACCGGGTAGCCGCATGCTGGTCGAATACCGTTGGCTCCAGAGACGGCTGGACGCGGCGCAGGCCGAACTGACCCTGGGCCTGGTGCGCGCGCTCGATGACCAGATGAACAATACCAGTGTCATCATGGTCATGCGTTTTGCAGGCAAGACGTTGCTCTTCCCGGGCGATGCGCAGTGGGAGAACTGGCACTACGCGCTGCAATCTCCACTCGCGGCGCTGCTCGACGACGTCGACTTCTACAAGGTCGGCCATCATGGCAGTCGCAACGCGACACCCAAGAGCATGTGGAAGAAACTTGCCAACAAGGGGCCGGCCAGCAAGCCGAGGCGGCTGACCTCGGTGGTCTCGACCAAGCAAGGCAAGCATGGCACCGAGTCCAAGCATACCGAGGTGCCACGCAAATCGCTCATGGCCGAGCTCCGCGAGCAGTCCAATCTCCACACGACCGAGGCCCTGGCACCCAACTCGCTTTACGAGGAAATTCAAATCTAGCCCTGTGCGGCTACCCCCGGTCCGGGTTTGACCCGATCGCAACGCGCAGCAAGCTGATGCCGGTCGGACCTTCGTCGTCAACCGGCCCGTCGGGTCGCCCGCCGGTTGGTGGAGGCTTGTCAGCGAAGTAGACGAAGTGCGGGTAGTATGGCCAGAAATGGCCAGCTGGATCCGAGATGGCCATCGCGATGGCAGTATTCCCCCGCTGTCGTCTCCCCACAAAACCACCCGCGTAGCTAAAAAACTGCGAATAGGTCTGGGTCATGAGCTCTTCGACAGTCCGCGACCAATCGTCGCCAAGACCGGTTGCCTCGCGGCCGTAACCAACCTGTCCCGTCTCGACCATGTGCGCAAGGAACGAGCCCAGGCGGTCACCGCCGGGGGGCATCTTTGTCGCGGGTGCCTGCTGGTGCCAATCCGGGCAAGGCTGCCCGTCGACAAGCCCGTAGCGGCCACAATCAATTGCGGTTCCGTGGTGAGTGCAGGTTGCGAAGTCCCGCCCCCCGGGCGCATAGTTCCTGGGGAGTGTGAACGACGGCCACCGCGCCATCAGGTCGAGCTGGCGCAAATCGCCGGGTTGGGTCAGCGTGTGACCGCCGCCCGCCGCCGCCATTTTCGCGTGTATGAGCACGGCCCAACGCCGACCGGCAGTGCCGCTCGTGTTGTCATCGACCACCACCAAGAGGTCGGCTAACTCGCAACTAACGACACTTCCGTGATTGTCGGTGAAGGTGGCTTTGGGGGTTTGATGGCAAAACACCCCGCTCATCTTGACTGACAGACCATGCGGTTGGAGCAGTGGTTGCCAAGCACTCGCGATGTCGTGGACGCCACCAAGTACCACGGCCGCAACAAATCCGACCTCGCCAGTGGGAGTATTTTGGCCGGGGGCTCCCGTCCGCAAGACATGATCGATCGCGGTGTCGGCTGCCTGGGCGAGCGAAGCGACTAGTGTACTGGGAACCATCTGACCACCCCAGGTGCTGAACCGCGATATCGAGAACGATCTTCCCGCGACTCATGTTTTCAGGTCATCGACGTATCTGACAAGATTCTACTCCAATCCAACGAAAGCGATACGGCAATCTCGACAGCAAGTGAGCGGTCTTTGCCGCCCGCTGACCCTGCTGCTCTATCAAGGCTGTCGTGCTCTGAACCGAGAGCCGGATTTGGAGGTAGCTGTCCAGCATCCGAAGGGTCGAAAATCGCTGCATTCTGCGCCTGCATCTGGTAGGCGGACATGGCGTGATGGGCGGAAAGCAGCCGTTCGCTGCAAGTGCGAAACGCTGCGCGACTTTTAGCAAAACGGACCTTCACGACCTCGTCCACACCCGCCACCTTCTGTTGCCGCGTACGGAATCGGCGACTGCGACGACGAGTTTGCCCGGGAGAGCCTGTGAAGTTAGCTTGTGGCACAGTCGCAGCGCGAAGACAGGATCATTGGCGAGGGAACAAATCAAAAACAAAACACCACAAGTGGTCTTGTTTTGGTCCACAGCAGCCCATATATTGCGTACCGGCGCGACGATTGAGGGAGACGATCGAACGAGCTCAGCAATCGGAGGAGTTGACGATGCCCCTTGATACCACGGCGCCTGGCCTCGATGCCCTTCTACTAGCCACAGTTCTTGAGATGGAACTGAGTCCTCGCGACCATCAGGTTGCGGCAAAGCGCTATCTGATGATCCCAGCGCATCTCCAGAAGCCCAACGGTCGCATGCGGCTCTACATGGAAACTGCCT